>DASSGT010000060.1:0-4118 GCA_035693345.1 Puia sp.
ATCCACCATACTGCATAAGAAATGAATTTGAAACCGCGGGTTTCGTCGAAACGCTGCGCCGCCTTAATCAGGCCCAGATTGCCCTCATTGATGAGATCTGGCAGGGTTAATCCCTGGTTCTGATACTGTTTGGCTACGGAAACTACAAATCGAAGATTGGCTTTAGTTAGTTTGTCAAGGGCCTTCTGATCTCCCTGTTTGATCCGGATGGCGAGTTTTACCTCTTCTTCCGGAGTGATCAATTCAACTTTTCCGATCTCCTGCAGGTATTTTTCCAAGCTCTGAGACTCACGATTTGTAATACTCTTCGTGATCTTGAGTTGACGCATACTCATGGGCAGGTAATTTTTAAAGGGTTATAGGTTAAAACGGTTCTTCAAAACACAGATATTAGGATCCTAATAAAAACGTATAATTGAATCTTTTCTTATCATCACCTGTAAAGATTCAAATTAACCTATCCAATATAAGATTTCAGAACGGGATTACCAAACCGGAAAGACGATAAATAACTGGTTTTCAACAGTTTCCCATTATTGGACAGGATGATTTCTTCATTATCAGGCTTTTCGGAAGAATTAAAAAAAATTTCAGGTCATGAAATATTTATCTATAATTGCAGCCCACGATCAATAGACAATAGACAATAGATGAGCAAGAAACAGCAGTTCACGTTAGAATACTCTTTAAAATGCCCACCCTCCATTTTATATGAGTTCCTGAGCACCCCGGCCGGCCTTCAGGAATGGTTTGCGGATAAGGTAGATGAGCGGGATAATATTTTCAGTTTTTCCTGGAATGGTTCTACAACAAAGGCAGAAGTACTGGAAAGCGAATTGGATAAGTTTGTTCGTTTTCATTGGTCCGACTCCCCTAAGGAAGAATTTTTCGAATTCCGGATTGAAAAATCAGATATCACCAATCAAACGATTCTGCTGATAAAAGATTTCGCTGATAAAAAGGATATTAAAGATCAATCACAACTTTGGAGTTACCAGGTGAAGGATCTTTTTCACAGGCTCGGGAATTAAATTGTCGACCGATGACGGATAACCGATAACCGAATAATTTTTCAGTTTCTACATTTTACATTGGCTTTAGGTTTTCGGATTTAACCTTTAAGCTATTTTTGCACGGTGATAAAAAAATTAGACAAACTAATTATCGGCGCTTTTATCGGCCCGTTTATAGCCACATTTTTTATTACCGTCTTTGTATTGGTTCTCCAGTTTTTCTGGCTTTATATTGATGATATCGTAGGCAAAGGCCTGGATATGATCACCATTTTCACTTTTATAATATATGTCTGTGCAACACTTGTCCCGCTGGCCCTGCCCCTGGCGGTATTGCTTTCGTCTATTATGACCTTTGGAAATCTGGGTGAAACCTTTGAACTCGTGGCCATCAAATCGGCGGGAATTCCATTGCTCCGTTTTATGCGTCCCCTATTTATTTGTTCATTGGTAATCTGCGGTATCGCATTCGCTTTCAATAATTACATCATTCCGGTGGCGCAATTAAAAATGCAGACTCTGAAATATGACATTATTGTATCCAAACCGGCGTTCGATATCAAAGAGGGTGTGTTTTATGATAAGATCGACGGATATATTATCAAAATTGGTAAAAAAGACAAGGATGGAACAAATATTCACGACATACTGATCTTCCAGCATAATTACAATCTGCTTCAGGATTATGCCACGGTAGCCCAAAGCGGCAGAATGACTATCTCGCCTGATAAAAAATTCCTGGAGTTCAACCTTAAAAACGGATGGAATTACCAGGAAAAGGGTCAGCGTAATTCGATAAATACCGAACTGATCCGGATAGGGTTTGAAGAATATAAAAAAGTGTTCGACCTGAGTTCTTTCAAATTAAATAAGACGGATGACAGCGCATTTAAGAATAACTACCAGATGCTTAATATGCGACAACTGTCCACTACCATCGACTCCCTTGAACATACAAATGCGGCCTATCAGAAACAGGCCAACACATTATTGAGCGCGCAGATTCATATTTTGAGATATCTTGACAGTCCCTGGAAATCCAAATCCCCCATAGCAAAACTGGATTCCATACAACAACTGGTACCGGATTCTACTTTCCACGATGCCCTGTCCAGAAGCTATTCGACCATGAATAACATAAAAACCAGCACGGATATTTCTGCCAACAGTTATGAAAATGATCGAAAAAATCTGCGTCTGCATCTAATGGCATGGCATGAAAAAATTACCATGTCGATTGCCTGCCTGGTCCTTTTTATGATTGGCGCGCCGCTCGGATCTATTATACGAAAAGGCGGTATCGGACTTCCCCTGATTTTCGCTGTTATCTTTTTCGTGGTCTTTTTTCTTCTGAATAATTTCGGAAGAAAATTTGTTAAAGAAGATGTTATGCAGCCATTCAGCGGTATGTGGATGGCTACCATTGTACTTCTGCCTGTGGGCATTTTTCTGACTTACAAGGCCATGGCCGATTCACAACTGTTTAACAGGGAATTCTATTATCGGATGTTGAAAAAATTCCGCAACCGTAACCATCCTGAAAATAAAATTCATGTCTCCGATATATCTTAAAAAAAACACGTTTTATTCGCATTGATTCCAATTACATTTGCTGACAAATTATATTGTGGATAAAGGCAAGCAAAACCTCAACATTCAGAAATGGATATTTTTCGTTGCGTTGATCTTATTCACAATAAAAATTCTTGCCTGGTATCTCACACGGTCGGTAGCCATTCTAACAGATGCGCTTGAAAGTATTGTTAATGTCATCGCCGGACTGGTTGGCCTGTATAGCTTATCCATCGCTTATAAACCAAGGGACACCAATCATCCTTATGGACATGGTAAGGCTGAGTTTCTGTCCGCTGCCATCGAAGGTACATTGATCATGCTTGCGGGTGGCTTTATCATCTATGAGGCAGTCCATCAGCTTATACATCCGCATCCATTACAACAACTCAATACCGGTATTTTTCTGGTGGCGGTTTCTGCCATCATTAATTTTGTTGTCGGTTTGTATGCAATAAAAAAAGGCCGGGAAAATAATTCTGAAGCTTTGCAGGCAAGTGGCCATCATCTGCAATCAGATACTTATTCCACTTTGGCCATCATCCTCGGCCTGGTGCTGATTTATTTTACGCATATCCATCAACTGGACAGCATCGTGGCAATCATCATGAGTGTTGTAATCATGATCATCGGATATCGGATAGCCCGGAAATCAGTCGCCGGAATTATGGATGAAGCAGATGAAAAAATCCTTGCCAAAGTAATTGACCTCGTTAATAACAGCAGGCTCCCCAACTGGATTGACATCCATAATCTACGGGTGATAAAATTCGGAAATGTTCTTCATGTAGATTGTCATATGACCGTTCCCTGGTATCTGAACGTACGCGAAGCACATAGTGAAATTGACAGTCTTCGAAAAATTATAATAAGAGAATTTGGATCTTCCATGGAATTTTTTGTTCACTCAGACGACTGCATCAGCAGCTGCTGTCCCATCTGTATAAAAACGGATTGTCCTGTGAGGCAACATTCTTTTAGCAGAAAAATATATTGGGATATGGCGAATGTTGTACCAAATAAAAAACATGACCTGTCTACCATATCCTGATGAGAGTTATTCAAATAAACAGCATTTCTCAAAAGGGCCTAAATTCGTAAACATCTACTAAACCCCATTACCCATGCAAGCGTGGAAAACATATCAGGATAAGAATCAGGAAAGATTTCTGGAGGAACTAAAGGCTTTATTGAGAATTCCATCTGTGAGTTCCGACAGCACACATCAGCAGGATATGATTACTTGTGCGGAAGCTGTTAAAAAATCCCTTTTGGATGCAGGAGTGATCAGGGCTGAAATATTTCCAACTGCAGGCCATCCCGTAGTGTTCGCGGAAAAAATAGTAGACATATCTAAACCGACCGTGCTGGTATATGGACACTATGATGTACAACCGGTGGATCCGATGGAATTGTGGCATACGCCTCCATTCGAACCAACCATAAAAAATGGGATGATATATGCCCGCGGTTCAGCCGATGACAAGGGTCAGTTCTTTATGCATGTAAAGGCTCTGGAAATAATGAACCAAA
>DASSGT010000061.1:0-6004 GCA_035693345.1 Puia sp.
TTTCTATGCGTGAAAATCCAGAGAGAAGAATATTATTTTCTTGTTCCTTTCAACCAGATCAGATCGACTGAATTATATTTTTCATTCCTGAATGCCTATATCGTATCGGTGGATCCGCCGATCAGTTCAGAATTGATCGGGAAATATCTGAGAAGCTGGAAAATCTATTGAGAAAAAAATCAATTAACCCGGAATTCTGGAAATATACTTTTCTATTTGTTTAATCTGATCCACGATCTGTGGAGTGGTCGGTTTCAGATTTTTTGCTTTTCTGAAAAATTCCTTCGACGCACGAAATTCTCTTTTTGTCATCATAATGGAACATAATTGCAGATAGGCAGCCGCCTGATTCTCCTTATCCGGCAATCCCTTGCTGATAGCCTGACGGATTAAACCCTCTGCTTTGCGGATATCATTTTTCTGCATGGCGAGCATTCCCATCTGAAGAAGACTCGCGCCTTCGGCCTCTTTCATCGGCATACCCAGATCCAGGCCTTTACGCATATTCACTTCAGCTCCGTCAAAATCATTTTTCATCATGGCGATATTGCCCTTTAATGTGAAATAGACCGAACGGATGGGTTTATAAAGCAGGTTGGGAAATTTGATCGTAGCGATTACTTTCTCGGCGCCTTCCATATCACCGGCTTCCATATGTTCCTGGATCAGCCGCAGCGGACCAAAAAAGAAATGACCGGCGATTAATATAAGGCCCACGAGATAGGGCAGGAAGGCTGGCCAGAACCCGGCGTAAATATTGGTGAGCACTCCGATGGCGATCAGGGCAAGCCCGATATATAAACGATATTTAATGATAATGCTGTAAAACTTCATAACCTCAATTTGGGCTGCAAAGATAGCCTAGTTTCAGCGATTACCGTAGTTGGATTGACTGCCGCCAATCTAGAATCTGTCGTTGTTGACCTCGATCCAGTAACCGTCAGGATCCTGCAGATAAATCTGTTGGATCTGATCGGGACGGAGCGCAATTTTGCCTGTTTCGCCCTGGAAATTGCCATACTTAACACCCATTTGATCAAGGTGTTTCATAAAATCCGGCAGAGAGGCAACAGTAAACGCAAGGTGAACATTTACATCATGGGAGATATCTTCCTTTGCGCCACTGACAACATGAAGTTGGCCATGTTCGCCGATTTTAAACCATACATGACGTTTATCATGGAATGGTTCCGGAATCGTATCCAGCAGCATGACTTTTTTATAGAAATCAGCACCACGTGCGAGGTCCGTTACATACACTGTCAGATGATTAAATTGTGGCTTTGACTGGGCCTGGCTTTGCAGTGAAACGCTGAGGAGCATTAAAATACCGGTGAATTTTAGCAAACGAATCATTGATAAAGATTTGAAACGTAAGTTACGGGGGAAAGAGATTCTTGATGCAGAAATTCTTACTTTTGCAACCCCATTTGGAGCCGGTCCCGTAGTTCAATGGATAGAATAGAAGTTTCCTAAACTTTTGATGCAGGTTCGATTCCTGCCGGGACTACATCTCTCTCGAAAAAGCGCCGATTCTGCGGCGTTTGCGCGATTCTCCTTTTTGTGGTTGACGTATGGGTTGACGCTTGGTGATAATAGGATTAATAAATTTATTTTTCATGGATAAGTTTGATTATTTGCCTATTCACCGAATTTATAATAATAATAAATGCACCACCTTTAGATTCCTTAGGAATTGTCCCAGATATTGGAATAAGAAAACACAGCAATTTATTTGGACTGGGGGACCAATTGAATCCATTCATCATACGGAAATAAAAAGGCAACCCGAGCTAAGGGAATTCTATGTTGACCCGGATACAAATAAATTGGCCCGGATTCAACAAAAGTCTTTTAAAAAGTTAATAAAGAGAAAAGCTAATTGAACTTCTATAATGCACTCTCCTCAAAATGAATGTTACCGGCGTTTATTTTAGACTTTCAACTTTAATTCTCCGTACCGTATAAAGCTATATTGATATCATTGGCCAGCAACAAAGTGAGATTGTAATCGGAATTACAACCGATAACAGACAATTTCAGACGGAGTCGGCCGATAATAAACATAGTTGTAAACCTCGTCGACGTCGTATTCCGGTTCTTTATCATTCTTGATATCAATCGTACCCATCAACTCGCCGTTGGCTTTACTGACCTGGACCAGTTGGTTCCCCTTCTTTTCTTGTTTGGTCATCATGATCTCAAAGCCAGGAAAAACCTGCGACGCCTTATATCGTGCGCTATATTGTTTCATGGCTTGCGAGGAGTATACAAACCCGGCCTGACTCAACTGACCAAACGCTTGCGACATGCTTTGATCTATTGACTTGGTACTGGCATCTTTGGATTGTTGTCCAGCCTGCGCGAATGCAGTTGAATACTGGGAAGCCGCAGCACCAATATAGGCAGCCCGGACAGCCTGGGCGACTAACAGCGCACGCACCAAAGCTGGTTCACGCGGAGCCGGATAATACTTGCTAAACTTCACGGTTCCATCAAAGCCCATCTTCATGATGTTCTGTTCCGAAGTCAACACGAGTCCATCGTCGACCACATCAATCGATCCGGGCAACTCCTTGCCTTCAAATTCGATTTTCGCTGTTGTAATTTTCTTGTTAGTTCCGGCTAGTTTGTCAACTTCAAATACCGCAGTTTCCTTTGGAGAATAGACGTAAAGTTTATCTCCCTTATTCCCCGTCGGGAATGGCCTGACTTTATCACTGGTAATGGAAGTACCGGATTCAATTGATCGTTCCCATACCAGCGTGCCTGTATTGATATCCAGGATATTGACCTCACGTGTCGTGATAAAAAGCAGTCCCTTCGGAACCAACTCCGTGCGGACAATTTCCCCTTTCAGTTTGACCGATTTTTCATAAAGTAAAGTTCCTGTAGATGGATTCAGAATATTCAAATAGTACTCTTCCGCCTTGTCGTTCCATACATTGTCGAACGCTGTTGTAATCAGGATTCCTTTCTCTGTATTAATATAACTCACCACACTACCCTGAGCTTTGATCCCTTTTCCCTTTGGTCCCCAGGTCATCTGACCTGATTCATAGTCAACCAGATTGATGGTAGGTTTCTGGGTGGAACGTGGACAGATGATGATTCCTTTCTCGTGCATGATCACCTGGTTGAGCATATCCTTTTCCTCGGCGGGAACTTTCCAGAGGGAATTACCCGTGTTGGCATCGAATGCGTAATACAGATTGGTGTAGAATTTCTTCTGCTGGGCCTGGCCACCAGAAGAGCTCGAAAAACCGGAACCAAATTCAGACTCCACTTCCGTACCCACATAAATCACACCTTTCCTGAAGGGAGAAAAGAGAACCTTTGCCACCTTTGCGGGTTTAATCTGACTTTTCCAAACCAGTTCTCCTGTTGCCGACTTGAGCTTAATCACATAGCTGGGATGCGTAATAATCAAATACTGATCATCAAATTCCATTGGGTCACTTGTCAACTTCTGGAGGTTGCCTAATTGCTGACCCATAGCCTGCAGTTTTGCAAAGAACCCTTTTGTCGTCGGAGCTTCGGGCTTAAACAAATTATCATTGACCCAAAGTTGTTCACCCGTGGCAATGTTGTACATGAACAGGGTGGCGACCATGTCTTTCAATTCCTTTTGCTGTCTGACTCCAATCACGAGCAGTCGTCCGGACTGCGGAAGTACGTGACAGCTCAGGACACCGATGTTTTCTTTCTTCGAATCAAACAGGACTGTCCCTTTAGACACTTCGATGATTGCCTGCAACGGAATGGTCGACTGTTGATCTTGCTTGTAAGCGACGGTGAGAAATTCGCTACCCTGTACTTCCTGCATCATGGATGGGTCGAGAGCAGCGAACGTTTTGTTTTCCCACAGGATTTTTCCATCTGCAGGATTTACGGCGTACAGGCCGTCGTTCGTGCTCACAATGACATAGCCGAGGGAATGGACCCGTTGCCAATTAATGTTGCTTTTGAATTTTGCAGACCAGGCGGGAGGCGTTTTTGGTTGTGCAGTGCAAGCGATGGAAATCAGTACGACTCCCACTGCGCAAATTGATGACTTCAAGGCTTTCATGGTATTTGGAATTTTAATGTCGTTTTGACTAGCTACGGCTTTGACTTTTCCGACTAAATCAGGACTATAACGGTCAATAGACCAGTTGTGTTGTAGTAAATTTCTCTTGCTTTCCTGCCGGCTTTCGGTAATTATGACCAAAAACGTAAACTGTAAGATGTTCTAATAATCAACTCAATCCTTCAACTAACACTTTTAAAGATGGTTACATATTTGTCACACAGCGTATTTATATCGCTATGTGCTGGATTCCTTTTACTGGCAATGGCTCTTTTCTTTACAGGATCCCAATCAGCGAGAAGTATTTTGTCACCGGTGCTAATCATTACGCGTTGAGGTCCGTTAAACGAATACCTGGCTTGGAAGTAAATGGATGTTGGGGCTTTCGAAAGGGTGTCTTTTAGGTAAAATTGGGGTTCAGGAATGGTCATATTTATATATTAAATGATTAATTATTAATTAGTTATATAATATTATTAGTTATACCGCCAAGTATATGGAAATTCAGAAACTAATGAAGAATTATTTTTATAATTGAAAATTTACCGAGCGGCAAATTCTTATCGGAGCAATTAAAATCTATTATGGTTGACGTAATAGTTGACGCGGAACGTTTCTAATTCTTTCTGATAATTTATTAATTTTTCAAAGGCGATTTTAAATCCTTGCAAAAACAACATGTGCCAATGAAAGATTCATCAAAATCACTAAAACCTGATAAACGATTTCAAATTCCTGCCGGGACTACATAATAAAATTTGAGACCCATATCTTACAGGAGTTTGGTTTTTTTAATTGGCTCTGAGATGACTTTCTTCTAATTCAGGATTATTATTAATTAGTACCTTTCTTCAGTCATTTTCAATTTTTCCAAATGGGTTGCGTCGTAAAAATTTAAGTGTATTGAAGCCATTTAGTTAAACACGATAAACATCAAAATGGACTTCCTTTTTGACGAGTTCTATAGCAATCTGAGAATCTTCGGCTTCATCACCGTCTTTTTCACCCTTGAGACTTTTTGGCCTTATCTCGTAAAAATTGAAAATCGGCCGAGGCATACAGCGAGAAACATTGGTTTATTAGTTTTTTATATCATTATAACTACACCGCTTAACTATGTGGCAGCTGCATGGTACAACTATGTTGATGCAGAACATTGGGGATTATTAAATCTTTTTTCCATACACCCCGTTCTGAAAATCATTCTGGGAATTATGCTTTTAGACTGTGATGATTATTTCTATCATAGAATATCACATAAATCAAAATTGATTTGGCGATTTCACAAGATACATCATAGTGACTTTGAATTAGATTCAACCACTACATACAGATTTCATCCTTTCGACAATATAGGTGTGACACTTTCCGAGATGACAACGGCCGCTATTTTTGGTTATGGTGTTGATACCATAATAGTCTATTTCACTTTGTATTTGCCTGTTCTTTTCATTCAGCATACGAATTTAAAATTCCCGCACTGGTTTGAAAAGTTATTTGGGAATGTATTTGCACTTGCAGACTTTCACAGGGTGCATCATTCATATCCACAAAAATATACAGACTCAAACTATGGTGCCCTTTTCAGTTTTTGGGACAGGTTATTTGGAACATATCAAAGAGCTGAGTCTGAACAATTTCATTTTGGCCTTGAGGACGCAAAGGACAACAAGTACCAGACTTTGTGGCATTTGATTAGCGGGCCATTTCGTAATCATTAGTTCGAAAGACCGGTCAATCTTCTCGGAGCATATTCGTTTGGGAACCCGATTTTATAAATTCCCCGCATACCCGCATCTGCCTCGTCCTAAAAAGACTATACACTAAAACCTAGTGTATGTCATCAAATTTGGACAAAAAGCGACGGTCAAATGGAAACTATGACAAAAGTTTTATTTTAGAAATTGTTCAGTCCATAGAACGGGGAGTTCCCAG
>DASSGT010000062.1:0-9579 GCA_035693345.1 Puia sp.
GAATGCAATCGTACGCCCTTTGATTTATCTGAAGCAGAAAGTGAATTGAACATGGGTTATCATCAGGAATATTCCTCAATGAAACTTGGCTTTTATTTATTTGCCGAATATGTGAATATGTTTATCAGCAGTGCGGTAATGGCGACCATTTTCTGGGGCGGGTACGATATACCTTTTCTGAATGACACTAATTTTGGCCTTCAACATGGTCAAAATCTGCTGGCAGGTCTTGAAGTACTGAGTTTGTTTTTGAAGATTTGCATTTTTATATTCTTTTTTATGTGGGTTCGGTGGACGATCCCCCGGTTCCGTTACGATCAGCTGATGAACCTGGGATGGAAAGCCCTGATTCCACTGGCAATTTTGAATATGCTGGTCACCGGATTTCTGGTTTTATACCGGCAGTACGGACTGTAACCGTTTATCGTGTATCGTTAATCGATTTACGTTAAACGATCTACGATAAACGATTTGGTCGGTTGATGCGATAAAAATATTTTTGCCTCGCCCTTCGTAGCCTTGGTGAAGAAGGGCATCGCCCTCCGTAGCTTTAGCGAAGAAGAGCCCCGCTCTCCGTAGCTTTTGCGAAGGAAAGTCGGAAGATGATCGGAGAGAGTTAGAATTGAGTTGAGGGATAAAAAAATAAATTATGCAGGCACTTACGAAAAAAGCAAAGCAGGTTGAGCGTAAGCCTATGACGTTCTGGGAAAGATTATATATCCCGGCAATCGCCAAGGGAATGTCCATTACATTCGGACATATTTTCAGGAAAAAGCCAACTATAAATTATCCCGAGCAAACAAGACCATTTAGTCCTGTGTTCCGCGGTGTTCAGGTTTTAAATCGGGACGAGGAAGGACGGGAACGTTGTACGGCCTGCGGTTTATGTGCCGTAGCCTGTCCTGCCGAAGCGATCACGATGGAAGCAGCGGAACGTCTGCCGGGTGAAGAACATCTTTATCGGGAGGAAAAATATGCAGTGAAATATGAAATCAATATGTTGCGCTGCATTTTTTGTGGATTATGCGAGGAAGCATGTCCCAAAGACGCGGTGTATTTGTCAGAAACTATGGTGCCATCCAATTACAGCAGAAAAACATTTATATATAGTAAGCAGGAATTGCTGATACCTAATCCATTAACCGAACCCGAAGCTTTTGCAAAAGCAAAAGGACAAAGACCCGTAAAAAACGATTGATGAGCGCCACTCAGTTTCTATTCTGGTTTTTAAGTATACTGGCCTTAATCAGTGCCATTATGATGGTGGTTAGCAAGAATCCGGTGCACAGTGTGCTCTGGCTGATTGTGGTTTTCTTCGCAATTTCGGGACATTATGTTTTACTCAACGCACAGTTCCTGGCCATCGTAAATCTGATCGTATATGCCGGTGCGATCATGGTATTGTTTCTGTTTGTAATTATGCTCATGAACCTGAATGCGGAAACAGAACCGCAAAAAAATAAATGGTTGAAGATTGCTGGCGTGATCGGCGGTGGCGCATTACTGCTTGTACTGGTGGCGGCATTGAAAGATGCGGATCTGCGTAACCGGCTCGCCGAAACCGGCGTTGGAGAAATCGGATTAATTCATAATCTGGGGATGGTGTTGTTTAAGGAATATGTGATTCCCTTTGAAATAAGTTCTGTACTCTTTCTGAGTGCCATGGTCGGGACGGTGGTCATTGGCAAGCGGGACTAGAGAAGTGTAGGAGTATAAGAGTATAAGAGTATAGGAGTGAGACAAATTTGAAACTTAATAATATTACATAGAATGAAAAAACTTTTCGCCACTAGCCCACTACTCCTATACTCTTATACTCTTATACTCTTATACTAAAAGCAATGCCCATAAACTATTATATCTTTCTGTCAGTAGCGCTTTTTTGTATCGGCGTTGCCGGTGTGTTAACACGCAGAAACGCGATTATCATTTTTATGTGTGTAGAACTGATGCTCAATGCAGTGAATTTATTACTCATCGCTTTTTCAAAAATGCATCACGCGGCGGCAGGAGTGGTGGACCCGAACGCGGGAATCAACGGTCAGATTTTTGTTTTTTTTATCATGGTCGTCGCTGCTGCGGAAGTAAGTGTCGGACTGGCCATCATTGCCATGATGTACCGGAATACGCACTCGGTGGATATTAATTTTTTAAACAGACTGAAACACTGACAGGATCTTAAAGCGCAAGGCGCAAAGCTTAAAGCATATAAAGTAATTAAGTGTATAAATGTATTTTTCAGAATAGAATCATAAACTAACAACTAACAACTAACAACTAACAACTAACAACTAACAACTAACAAAGCTTTAGGCTTTACGCTTTAAGCTTTAAGCTCTCAAAATGGCCAACTACGTTTATTTAGTGCCTCTCTTCCCTTTGATCGGTTTTCTGATCAATGGGCTTTTCAGAAATTCGATTTCTAAACCGGTATCCGGTCTCATCGGATCGCTCACGATTCTGGCATCGTTCATAGTAAGCGCAATCATTTTTTTCCAGGTTAAACAGGAAGGTTTTCAACCCGTCACCATTACACTCTTTAAATTTATTCGCGCAGGCAAACTCAGCATTCCCTTTTCTTTCCTCGTCGACCCGCTGTCTACATTGTTCCTGCTCATTATCACCGGTGTCGGTTTCCTGATTCATGTATATTCCACTTCCTATATGCATGAGGAAGATGGGCCTGCCTATGCAAAATATTTCTGCTATCTGAACCTCTTCGTATTCTCGATGCTGCTGCTGGTGTTAGGGGCGAATTATGTGATCCTGTTTATTGGATGGGAGGGTGTGGGACTTTGTTCTTACCTCCTGATCGGATACTGGTTTAAAAACCTGGACTATGACAACGCAGCCAAAAAGGCGTTCGTGATGAACCGGATAGGTGATTTTGGTTTTCTGATCGCACTCTTTGCTATCATTAATCAGTTCGGTTCAGTTTCATTTAACGAGGTATTCAGGCAGGCACCCAGCGCTTCAACCGGAATTATCACCATGGTTACATTATTGCTTTTCGTAGGTGCTACCGGAAAGTCTGCGCAGATCCCATTATATACCTGGTTACCCGATGCGATGGCAGGTCCGACACCTGTTTCCGCACTGATCCACGCGGCAACCATGGTGACAGCTGGTATTTACATGATCGCCCGCAGTCATATATTATATAATATGGCGCCCGTAAGTCAGACAGTTGTGGCAGTAACCGGCCTGGCTACCATTATCCTGGCTGCGCTGATTGCAATCAAACAAAATGATATTAAGAAAGTGCTGGCATACTCAACAGTCAGCCAGCTGGGCTATATGTTCCTGGGTCTGGGTGTCGGAGCTTATACAGAATCTGTTTTCCATGTTTTAACACACGCATTTTTCAAAGCACTCTTATTCCTTTGTGCCGGATCTGTAATCCACGCCATGAGCGGAGAACAGGATATCCGAAATATGGGTGGTCTGAAAAAATCACTACCCATCACACATGTTACTTTTCTGATGGGCTGTCTGGCAATTGCCGGTATTCCGCCATTTTCAGGTTTTTTCTCAAAGGATGAAATCCTGACGGCAGCATATGGGAGAAATCCGGTTTACTACATCATCGGAGTGGCCGGTGCGATGATGACCGCATTCTATATGTTCCGTTTATATGCCTCTACATTTCTTGGAAATTTCCGTGGTACAGAAAAACAGAAAAATCATCTGCATGAAAGTCCGTCAGCCATTACGATCCCCCTGGTCATCCTGGCGATATTGGCTGTCGTCGCGGGATTCCTGGGAATACCGGAAGTATTTGCCAAAAATTCAAACCTGCTGGAACATTTTCTCAGTCCTGTTTTTGCGGACGGGAAAAACGTCGTTACTGAAATTCCTGCCTCCGTGGAATGGATGCTTATGGGGATATCCACAGTACTCGCATTGATTATGGTATTGTATGCCCGGTCCAGATTCAGCAAAAAGCCCGACCTGGGCGAAGCAACCGGATTCGGGAAATGGATGGCTGATAAGTTTTATGTGGATGAAATATATGATGCGTTGATCATAAAACCGATCAATGCATTGGGTGACTTTTTCAATCGCGTAGTGGAAAGATCTGTGATAGACGGACTGGTAAACGGTACAGGGCGCCTGGTGCAATACAGCAGTCGTCAACTGCGGTATCTGCAGAGTGGACAGATAGGCGCATATGTGCTGCTGATGGTGATTGGAATTGTAATCTTATTTGTTGTGCAACTGTTTTTGCGAAAATAAAAACTATGGTTCCTGTTTTACTCATCGGGATTCCGCTGCTCGCGGGTCTTATCGGATTCTCGCTGAAGGACGCTGCTGCCAAAGGCTGGTCTCTGTTTGCTTCGCTGCTTACTTTAATCGTGAGCCTCGTGGGTATTTCAATGCCGCGGGACAGCAAATTACTTTCATTCAGCACGGAATGGATGGGTGGGCTAAACAGCCGGTTTGCCATTGGACTGGATGGAACCGGACAGATTCTTTGTCTGCTGACTGCACTGGCTTTTCCGATTATTTTTATTTCCACATGGAAAGAAGATTATAAAAAAGCAAAGAACTTTTTTGGCCTGATGTTATTATCACAGGCCGGCCTGCTGGGCGTTTTCCTGGCAACCGACGCCCTGTTATTTTATTTCTTCTGGGAACTGGCCCTCATACCTGTTTATTTCCTCGCCTCTCAATGGGGCGGTGAACGACGTATTGCAGCTACATTCAAATTCTTTATTTATACTTTCCTCGGATCGCTGATGATGCTGATCGGCATTATCTATATTTATTTTCACACCCGGGATCATTCCTTTGCACTGAGTGCATTTTACGGAGCACATTTACTGATACCGGCAGACACGCAGGCCTGGTTGTTCTGGTTCATCTTTCTGGCCTTTGCCGTCAAAATGCCCATCTTCCCATTTCATACCTGGCAGCCTGATACCTATGAACAGTCACCTACAGCGGTGACCATGGTGTTGAGCGGACTCATGGTAAAAATGGGCGTGTTCGGACTGATCAGGTGGCTGGCGCCGGTACTTCCGATGGGGACTTATATGTGGGGAGATACGGTGTCTACGCTTAGTATCATCGGGATGATATATGCATCTCTGATTGCCATGCAGCAGGATGATCTCAAAAGACTGGTCGCTTATTCTTCCATCGCACATATTGGTTTGATGTGCGTGGCCATTTTCGCTACTACCGAACCCGGCGTGCAGGGAGTGATGATTCAGATGTTCAACCACGGGATCAACATCATCGGTTTGTGGATCATCGTTTTTCTGATTGAAAAACAATTCGGAACCCGGAAAATCAGTGAACTCGGCGGACTGGCCGCCAGGGCACCGGTTCTTACACTGATGATGGTAATTATTACGCTGGCAAATATTGCGCTTCCGCTGACCAATGCGTTTATCGGGGAATTTTTGATGTTCACCGGAATTTATTCATCCAGAGCAACGTCTTATAATGTAGTATTCACAGCAACAGCTGCCATCACGGTGATTTTGTCGGCAGTTTATATGTTGAATATGGTGCAGCGGGTATTTTATGGACCAACCAATGCACTGACGGCGAAAACAATTGATATACGTCCGGGAGAAAAAATGATACTTGCATTCATTGTGATATTGATTTTGGTTGTGGGTGTTTATCCGGAACCATTATTCCGGCTCACGCAGGATGCCGTGGACGCACTGTTATCAAAAATGTACGTAAAACCCTAACAGAAGAACCAGTAAGATATGAATTCGATTATCACATCGGCTGTTTTAGGAGTGATCATGATGTTCAGCGGAATTTTTCTGAAGAAGAATTCTTCTATTGCGACACTGGCCACTTTGGGCGTGATCCTGCTGCTGGTCGTGGCTGTTTTCGATATGAGCGGGTATCACTTCTTTCCGGTCGATACGCACAATATGCTGGACTTCCAGGCATTCGGCCTGCTGGTAAACTGCATTGTTTTTGCCATGACCCTCGCTTATTTTCTATTGAACGGACGTGATATCGCTGCGATCGGAAATAATCCGGGGGAATATTTTGCGCTCATCTTTTTCGTACTCTGCGGAATTGCCATCGCTACTTCTTTCAATAGTCTGCTGATGTTATTCCTCGGTATTGAAATTATTTCCATCCCGCTCTATATACTAACGGGAAGCGACAAACGAAATCTAAAAAGCAATGAAGCCTCGCTGAAGTACTTTCTCATGGGCGCATTTAGTACGGGCATCATGCTGCTGGGCATTGCGTTTTTATATGGCGCCAGCGAGAAGGGCAGTTTTTTCCTGGATGACATCGCCGGAGTAAAAGCCGTTGGTACCCCCATGATGATGACCGGACTGATTCTGCTGACGGTCTCTATGTCATTTAAAGTATCCGCTGCTCCCTTTCATTTCTGGACACCGGATGTATATGATGGCGCACCTACCGTGATTACTTCTTTCATGGCTACCATTGTAAAAGCGGGAACCTTTATAGCATTCATCCGGTTGTTTGCCAATGCATTTGAAGATATGAAAAGCCATTGGCAGATATTTATTGCCATCATCGCGGCGACCACCCTGTTTATCGGGAATATAACGGCTGTTTTCCAGCAAAGCGTGAAACGCATGCTGGCTTATTCTAGCATCGCCCAGGTGGGTTTCATGTTACTTGCCCTGCTGACTCTTAATAACCTGGCCCAGGAAGGGATCATTCTTTATACAGCAGTGTACGGAACGGCTTCTATCGGATTGTTCGCTATTCTCGTAAAAATGAAGGATTTCAGCTTTGATGGTTTTAATGGTCTCGCCCGTCATGAACCCGTACTGGCTTTTACGGCCGCCATCTTTCTGCTTTCCCTGGCAGGGATACCGATCACCGGGGGTTTTCTGGCCAAATACTATATGATTGCGTCTGTTATTCAGACTGGTTCCTGGCTCTGGCTCGTGATTTTCGCTCTTCTTTGTGCTACAGTAAGCGTTTATTATTATTTCCGGGTAATCCAGGCTATGTATTTTAAAGATGGAATATCTCAAAATCTGGAAATCAGTCCGGGCTTCAAAACCATGCTGATCCTGCTGGCCCTGATCGTAATTATCCTCGGTATTTTTCCTCAATGGCTGATCAGCCGGTTGTATATTACTTATATCTGATTACGCACAGTAGGTGGAAACCAGTAAAGAATCTTTAAATTGGCCTTGCATTCCGCCTTTCATGAAATTACGTGATATCCTTTCGCTTGCCTTTCGAACAGTGAGGAGCAATAAACTCCGGACCGGAATCACCGTAGCCATTATCGCGTTTGGTATCATGGCACTCGTTGGCATTAATACTGCCATTGACGCCATGAAGCAGAAATTTACGGAAAGCTTTGCCTCCATGGGAGCCAACGGCTTTACGATTCATTATAAAGAAAATAATTTCTTCCGCGGAAGGGATGAGGTGACAAAAGAGAAAAAAGGCGCAAAGAAAAATAAAGCCTCCAACGCCAAAATCCCCATTTCCAAGAACCAGGCGGAGCTTTTTAAGGAACGGTATCATTATCCGTCCAAGATCTCTATCAGTATCAGGGGCAGTAACGGGAATATTGTGTCCATGGGCAGTTCAAAAACGAATCCGACTGTTCAGATACAGGGTGGTGATGAACTTTATGCGGAGCTCAATGGGTATAACCTGAACGCTGGCCGGAGCCTAAACGATCTGGACATTCAGTCCGGCAGGAATGTATGTGTACTGGGAAATGACCTCGTCAAGAAATTTTTCAACGATCATCCCGAATCAGCACTTGAAAAAATCATCAAAATAAACGGAATCCCGTTCCGTGTCATCGGTACGATGGAGTCCAAGGGCTCGAGTATCGGAAGAAGCTGGGACAATGTCGTGATTACTTCTTACAATACGGTGAGGCGTTTTTTTATTCAGCCGCCGGCGCCCTATAATCCGACACCTTCCTTTATCATTCAGGTGAAAATACCCGACGTAAAACAGATGGATCTTGCTATTGGTGAGGCGGAATCTGTATTCCGTAATGTACGCAGGGTAAACACAACCGATGCCAGTAATTTCGTAATTGATAAGAGTGACCGCTTTGTAGAAGAACTGCTTTCAAACCTTTCCCTGATCACCTGGTGCGCGCTCGTGATCGGAATCATTACCCTGGTCGGTGCAGCCGTCGGACTAATGAATATTATGCTCGTATCTGTTACGGAAAGAACGAAGGAAATCGGGTTAGTGAAAGCCATCGGCGGAAGAAAAAAAAGCATCCGCATGCAGTTTTTATATGAATCAATCATTATCAGTTTGCTGGGTGCGGTTTTTGGAAGTATACTCGGTATATTGGTGGGAAATTCTTTTTCACTCGTCCTGAATACGGGATTTGTATTTCCGTGGGTCTGGCTATTCTGGGGGATGTTTATCTGTACAATTGTCGGGATACTGGCTGGCCTGTATCCTTCCCTGAAGGCTTCACGAATGAATCCCATTCAGGCATTGCGATACGAATAATCAGACGCGTCAATCAGAGTGAATGCAGGCAAGGGTTTGATGATCGGTCAATAAATTTGAAAGAATATGTATTTTCCATTTGGCATTCCGGAAATTTACTATATTGTGTTCCCTACGAAAATTAACCACGCCGAACTTCCTATTGAAATTTTTTAAAAGCGTCCCATTCGCGAAAATTATTATTTCCATATTTCAAATTTTTCTTAAACACTAAAAACAAACGATCATGGCTGAAACAAGACCGACTGCAACGGCAGCAGTGAAAGCTACTACAAGTGTACAGGCTGCAAAAAAGGGAAATTCAATTTCCTGGCTGGCCCCGCTTTTGTGCGTTATCATTGGTTTTATTATCTGGAGGTTTATAATCGGCGATCCGAGCAATTTCACCAAACCCGATCCAAATGGTGGATTCTGGCCTAATCATGAAGGTGCAAAAACTGCACTTGCACGTATGTACCTCGGAGGAATTATTGTACCTATTTTAATTGGTTGCCTGTTAACTGTATTAACTTTTGTTGTTGAAAGATTTCTGACCGTTTCAAAAGCCACCGGTAGCGGAAATATTAACGAATTTATCCGGAAGGTTCAATATCACCTTGCCAATAAAAATATTGACGCTGCCATCGCCGAATGCGATCGTCAGAAAGGAAGCGTGGGAAATGTAATGAAAGCCGGTTTGCGTAAATACAAAGAAATGATTGGAGTGGGAGACCTGGACACAGAACAAAAAGTGCTGGCCATTCAGAAGGAAGTGGAAGAAGCCACAGCTCTTGAACTGCCGATGCTGGAAAAAAACCTCGTGTTCCTTTCTACCATTGCCTCCGTTGCAACCCTGCTGGGTCTGTTGGGAACGGTAATGGGAATGATCCGTTCATTTGCTGCCCTGGGTGACAGTGGCGGGGGTGAAGCGGCATCCAAACTGAGCCAGGGTATCTCTGAGGCCCTTTACAATACGGCCCTGGGGATCGGTACATCAGCCATTTCCATTATTATGTATAACGTGTTCACCACCAAGATCGATGGCATCACCTATGGAATTGATGAAAGCGGATTTACTTTGACACAGAGCTTTGCATCGTTGTATAAATAGTCGTTTATCGTTGATCGTGTATC
>DASSGT010000063.1:0-8510 GCA_035693345.1 Puia sp.
CATTCCGGTTCTTCTTTTGGCGGCGCCTGTTTGTCGTACACGGTATCTGCCACGACATATCTGATCGGTTCGGCTGTATCCGTTTGCTGCGTGGGATCACCAACCAATGGAAAGTGCATCTGGATGGTACTATCGCGACAAACACTATAATATTTTATCCGGCTTGCCGAATCCATTTTTGCGGGAACTACAAGCCTGTCTTTAAAATGAACAGTTGTGTCCTTATGCCGGACAAGTTCAACGATCGTATCGTATTTGGATCCTTTTCTGTTGGAAGGGAAAACATGGGCCAGATAAAAATTCAGTCTCAGCTGTGCTTTGCGCTGTATAGAATCTTTTTGTTGCGGAACGGCCGTTGTGGATGAATTCACGGTCACGGTCCGACAGCAGGCGCCACCTGCGGGGACGGCAACCAGGCTTCCGCCTTTCACGATTACTGCGTCTCCGTTTGGATAAAAAGCATTTCCGCAGGTAAAGAGAATATATAAAAAACATCCGTTTTTGTTTATGAGTTTCCATGCCTCGATTCCTTCCGGAGATTCTCCGGCGGGATTTAGTTTTACATAGAGATAATTGATCACATTGGTCTGCTGGTTAAAGAAACCGAGGTTGCCGATCGTGCCCGGCGTGATATAAACCTTTCGTACATTTTTTGTATTCAGATCCTTATATCCATGTTCGAAACCGGAATTGCGGAGTAACAGATCAAAAGCCGGAAATGTGCGGGTATATCTTCCCTGCTGATGTGGATCGTTGATGGATTTTATAAAAAGTTCGGGCGTCGTTATACCGTTCACTCGTTGCAGAAAAGGAAACTGGGGATGGCGGCCGAGGGGGTCGGTGAATAAACGGGGTTCATCGTGCTTATTGAAGAGGTATAACCGGGAGTTTTGATAACAGGACTTCTGCGCAAATAGGGTCGAACCTGTGATTATCAAAAAGAAGGACAGTAAATAAACACGCATCTACTAGTTTTTTTTAAAATTGGATTTTGGGGGGAGGCAGGATTGGGTATTAAACGCGCGAATTGCTGTTTTCTTACATTTTAATTCCAAAATTTGGAATTTCAGGGAGAAAATCTGTGTTCGGAGATTTCAGGTGGCCTCAGTAAACGTATTGGGCCATTCTTTATGAGGCACTTTGTAATTTCGCCTTCGACGATATAACATCTTCGGCGGCCTTCAGCATGGCGGCCAGAGAAAGATCGACATCAAATTCGGTAGTGGACCAGGAACTAACGCTGATACGCATGGCTGTTTTACCCTGCCAGGTCGTGCCGCCGCACCAGCAGGTGCCATCTTCCTGTATTTTTTTTATGACGGCGAGGGTGGTCAGGGTATCGCCAAAACTCACCAGGACCTGGTTGAGCACCACTTCATTTAATATATTATAACCGGCATTTTTTAGTCCTTCGGCAAACTTTCGTGCCTGCGAGCAATTTCTTTCTACCAATTCAGAAAATCCTTTTTTACCCATGGATTTTAATGCGGCCCAAACAGCAATTCCTCTTGCCTCACGGGACATTTCGGGGGTAAACTGGAAGGGATCCCGCTTACCATTTTCCGGAAGATAGGCGGCGGATGCTGAAACGGCGCCCAGCAATGCATCCTGCTGTTTCACGAAGACGAGACCGCAGTCATAGGGAACATTCAGCCATTTATGTGCGTCGGTTGCAACCGAATCCGCCAGTTCGATTCCTTTTACCAGATGTCTGGTTTTCTCTGAAGCGGCAGCCCATAAACCGAAAGCCGCATCGACATGGATCCATACATGCTTTCGTTTTTTCCTGCATATCTCATCGATCGGGTCGAAGGCGCCTGTATTTACATTACCCGCCTGCAGACAAATAATAGTCGGACCTGCTGTAACGGGAATTTTGTCTGCAATCATTCTGCCCTGGCTATCCACCGGTACTTTTATAATGCGATCCCTTCCAAAGCCAATCAGGTTCAGAGCCTTCAACATACTCACGTGAACCTCGCAGCCGGTAATCACTGTAATTTCGGGAGCATTAAACAAACCATGCGCTTCCACATCCCATCCTTCATTTTTCAACAGGGTATGACGGGCAGCGGCGAGCGCGGTGAAATTTCCCATAGTAGCGCCGGTTACAAATCCTATGGAAGTCTGTTTTGAAAGGCCCAATAAATCTATCATCCAGGAGCTACTGATTTCTTCCAGCAATGCTGCAATCGGAGACATAACATACATACCTGCATTCTGGTCCCAGACACTGGCCAGTAATTTCGCGGCCATCGCAGCGGGTAATGAGCTTCCGCAAACAAAACCATAGTAACGTCCACCTGTAGACGTAACGGTAGCCGGGGATCCTTTGTCATTCAATAAATCCAGCACCTGTTCGGGCGCTATGGGGTCCTCCTGGAGTGGTTCTATCAGATGATTCAGCCGATGGATGTTTTCTTTTGAAGGGTAAACCGGGCGATTATTGAGTCCGGCCATATAGTTCTCTGCAATGACAGCGAATTGATCGAATAGGCTCATACAACAGGGGTGTAGATTTGAAAATGTGGCTACTTAAAGATCATACAAATTAATGGCAGAACTGGCAGGAATTTCCGAACGGCGAAGGTGGTTGACGGTGAGGGCTGATGGTTGAGGGCTGAGGGTTGAGGGCTGAGGGTTGAAGGATGACGGCCCTGGGAGGGTACAAAAAAAACCGTCACGCTTATAGCGTGACGGTCCCTATGTATGAAAACCTTAACCCCTTAGCTAAATAGACCACCTTTTTTCAATTCCTTAGTGTCTTCTCCGATCTTAAATCCATTGTGGTAGATTTCGATCTTATAAGAACCTGGTACAAATGAACCTGATTGTTTCCAGGCAAACTGTACTGATTTAGTTTTTCCAGCTTCGATATCTACAGGCACTTTAGCTGTGTAAATTTTGTCTCCTTCGTCGCGGCTAGCAAAAGTTCCTGAACCCAGAGCAGGTACAGAGATTGGTTTGCCATCCGGTCCGGTGATACAAACATAAACATCAGTCTGGCCATTCTGGGCGATACGATTGTTTACGTCGAAAGAAATGATCAGTTTGTCAACTCTCTTTGCAGTTGTAGTTACTTTTTCTTTACCGTTTTTGCGGTCTTTTACAGGAACTACAGAAATGTTGGATGCATTCAGAGTAGAAGCGATGTCAACTTTCTTTTCCAGGTCTTCTTTCTGGCTTGTAGTAGTTGACAGATCAGAAGTCAGTTTTTCTTTATCGGCAGTCAACTGTGTTTTGTCGGCTGTCAGCTGAGTATTCTGAGTTGTGAGTGTTGCAACCTGTGCCTGAAGATCAGAGATCTTTGTGTTCAGGTCAGCGATTAAAGCCTTTGCTTTATTTAATTCTGCAACCGTTGCATTCTTCTTTCCGAGGATACTTCTGATTTCTGCTTTCTTTTTAGCAATATCAGAGTTTGAAGCGGAAAGCTGTGAAGTCAGGCGGTTGTTGGTTCCTGTAAGTGAATCCAGGCGAACGAGGGCATCGTCGAAGTTCTTCTGTAATGCGCCTTTTTCGTCTGTTACTTTAGCGATCTGAGTCTGTTGAGACTGTTGAACCTGCTCCTGTTTGTTATTGTTCCAAAGTAAATAACCCCAGGTGCCGAGGAAACCTGCTGCCAGCAAACCGATTACCAGATTTTTAAAATCTTTTTTCGGTGGCTGACTTTGTGGAGTCGCGGATGGATAATTAGTGGTTGTGCTCATGGTTTGATTTTTATTTTAAGAATATTATTTTTTACGGTACCCGTGGTTTAGGCAGGTTTCCAGTACGGTGTTTGTCTAAAACCGTGCCAATTTTGGTTAATCGCAACGCAGTGGATATTAATTGTTAATTGTAAATTGTTAATTGTCAATTGTTTATAAGATTTTTAGATTGAGAATTGCATCCTTTAACCATTCAGCATTAACCATTGACAATTAAAAAAATAACTTGCGCGTAAAACCTGAAAATTGTCGGCAGAACAAATCATACGTGATTGGAAAAGGAAAATTTACAAACCTGTTTACTGGCTGGAAGGAGAAGAAGAATACTTTATTAATGAAGTGATGGATTTTGCGGAGCACCAGATTTTGCCTGAGGAAGAGAAGTCATTTAACCTGACTATCTTTTATGGAAAGGATGCAGACTGGGCTTCGGTTGTGAACGCCTGTCGCCGTTATCCTATGTTTGCAGAAAAGCAGGTCGTATTATTAAAGGAGGCCCAGCAAATGCGCGAGATCGCAAAACTGGAACCTTATATTATGCAGCCACTGGGCTCTACGATTTTTGTTGTTTCCTATAAGGACAAGAAAGTAGATGGCCGTAGCAAGCTCGCCAAGCTTTTAAAGGAAAAGGGTGAATTACTCTCCACCAAAAAAATGTTCGACAATCAGTTGCCGGAGTGGGTAACTGAATTATTGCAATCCAGGGGTCTTACGATTCAGCAGAAAGCGCTCGCTTTGCTGATCGATCATATCGGCAATGATCTCATGAGGATAAAAAGCGAAGTGGAAAAAATTCAGATCAATCTCGGAAACAGAAAGATGATCGATGAGGATGATGTTGAAAAATATGTGGGTATCAGCAAAGAGTACAATGCATTTGAATTACAGATTGCACTGGCAAGAAAGGATCTCGCCAAATCGCTTCGCATTATTCAATACTTCGAAAGCAATCCAAAAGCGGCACCGATTCAACTGGTGCTTCCGACCCTCTACAGTTTCTTTAGCAAAGTGTATATGATATTCGGTATTCCGGGACCGGATGAAAAAACAACGGCTTCGGTGCTGGGAGTTTCTCCTTTTTTTGTGAAAGATTATTTAACAGCAGCAAAAAATTACGGGTTCGCCGGAACAGAAAATGCTTTGCTGTTGTTGCATCATTATAATCTGAAGAGTGTTGGAGTTGGAAGTGTTAATGTTGAAGATGCGTCACTGTTGAAAGAGCTGGTGGCCAAACTAGTATAGGAGTATAGGAGTATAAGAGTATAAGAGTAACGATGCCACTTCACTCTTATACTCTTATTCTCTTATACTTCCTAAGGCATTGATTTTGTCAAGTGCAAGTTGGTGTTTCAGTTCTTCCAATCCACTAAATTTTATTTCGGGACGGAGGAATCGTTTTACGAAGACCTTAACCGTTTCTCCATAGATCATTCTTTCAAAATCGAAAATATTTACTTCGATCATTCTTTTTGATCCGCCGACGGTTGGGCGGAATCCGATATTCATCATTCCACGGTATAATTTTTCCGGTTCATCCAATATAACCAGATCTACTGCATACACACCATCACCGGGGATCAGTTTAAATTTTTCCGTGATCTCGAGGTTGGCTGTCGGATAGCCGATTTTGCGGCCCAGTCTGTTTCCTTCAACCACTTTGCCACAGAAAAAGAAATCATAACCCAGTAACTCACGGGCCGTTTCCATATTACCCGCGCTTACGGCTTCCCGGATGCGTGTGGAGCTCACAGAAATAGAATTCAGGATATGTTCAGGAATTTCCTGCAACTGATAATTATAAATGACAGATTGCTGTTTCAGCAATTCATAGTTGCCGGTCCGTCCCTTTCCAAAACGATGATCATAGCCAATGATCAGTGTATGCGGTTTAAAATAGCGAATCAGGAATTGAGCGATATATTCTTCTGCGGATAGTTTTGCGAATTCTTCGGTAAACGGAATGACCACGAGATGATCGATTCCCATTCCGGAAAGTAGTTCAATTTTTTCATCCAGGGTATTGATAAGCTGAATCCCGGCAGCTGCATTTATAACGGTTCTCGGATGTGGATCGAATGTGATGATGACGGTTTCCCCATCCACTTCAGCAGCTCTTTTTTTCATCTGGGCAATCACCTGCTGGTGACCCGTATGCACACCATCAAAAGTCCCAATGGTCAGTACGGCATTTCGAAAAAGGGGTATCTGTTCAATATTCCTGTAAACCAGCATAAGTAAAATCTGCTGCGAAATTATATAAACGCGCCTTATGAATTAAAATTTCTGCTTTTCGTTTCCCGGCTTCCATGATTGGATTAGCTTTGCGCCAGATTTAAATCAGGATTTTTTTATATGTCTCTTTACTCCCGACGCGGTGTTTCTGCCCAGAAAGAAGAAGTGCATCAGGCAACTGCCAGCCTGGACAAGGGGCTTTATCCTTTTGCCTTCTGCAAGATTTATGCGGATTTTCTTGGCGGTGACCAGGGCTGGGTAAACCTGATGCATGCCGATGGGGCGGGTACCAAGAGCATTCTGGCTTATTTATACTGGAAAGAAACCGGCGATGTTTCTGTTTGGAAAGATATTGCAAGAGATGCCGTAGCTATGAACCTGGATGATTTATTATGCGTGGGGATTTATGACAATCTGTTGTTTTCATCTACCATCGATCGCAACAAATCCAGAATTCCGGGCGAAGTGTTGCAGGCCATCATTGAAGGCACCCAGGAATTTTTTGATGAATTAAAATTATTTGGCGTCGATATTCATTTTCTCGGGGGAGAAACCGCTGATGTCGGAGACCTCGTCAGAACCATTGCCGTGAATGGTACGATGACGGCCCGCTGGCCGAAATCAAAAATCATCAGCAATGAAAAAATCGCTGTGGGCGACGTGATTGTTGGTATTTCCAGCAGTGGTAAAGCCTCTTATGAAAAAGTATATAACAGCGGTATCGGATCCAACGGACTCACCAGCGCCCGTCATGATATGCTGGAATCCAGTTATGGACATTATTATCCGGAAACTGTTGAGCCGATGCTTGACAAGGATGTAATCTATACCGGCAACCATAAAATTTCTGACCCGGTCACTACAGAAATGGGCGTGGAGACAACGGTAGGTAAATTATTATTGAGTCCGACGAGAACCTATGCGCCGGTGGTAAAGGCCCTGCTGGAAAAATATTTTAGCCAGGTACATGGTATGATTCACAGCAGCGGGGGCGGACAAACGAAATGTTTGAAATACCTGCCGGGTCCGATGCGGATCATCAAGGACAATTTATTCAAGCCGCCTATTATATTTGATCTCATCCGTCAGTCTTCGGGTGCTGATGACCGTGAGATGTATCAGGTATTTAATATGGGTCAGCGCCTTGAAATTTATACCGTTCCTTCAGCGGCTTCTGCTATGACCGATCTTATACAGGAATTCGGAATGGATGCACAGGTGATCGGCAGGGTGGAAGCGGCCGATAAAAAAGAATTACTCATTCGTGTTGGTGAAAACCAGATAGGATTTTAATTGTCAATTGTTAATTGTCAATTGTTAACTGAGATCCCCCATTTGACAATTAACAATTAACCATTAACAATTTTAAGAAGCTTACTTCGATTCGAGTTTATATACGATCGGTTGTTTTTTATAAGAGGCCACTTTCCCACCCTTATTCATAGCCGGAACCCACTGACCGCTTTCTTTTATGACTCTTACCGATTCTGCGCGAAGTTCTTTCGGTCCGCTGATAGCATGTACTTTTGATATTGATCCGTCCGTATTTACTACAAATTCTACTATCACTTCGCCCTGCACTTCATTGCTGACTGCTGCTGTGGGATATTTTAAATTCTTGAAGAGATAGGCTTTCCAGCCTTCTGCATCCCCGGGATAATCTGCTTCCACTTCTACTTTTTTGTAGGGTCCGGAAGAATCGGATACGTTTTTATTTTCTTCTAAAGTATTTGTTAGTGCTACTTCGGCTGATAAATTCTTTGTTAGGCTTTTATTATTTTCCAGATTTTCGGTGACCGATTCTTTATTTATTTCTGTATCAGCCGTTTTATTGACCGGGGTGGTCGTAGTCGCAAGACTATACTTTTTTATCGCCTCCAAAATGTCACGTGCAATTTTTTCCTGGCTCTTTTCATCCTGCAAATATTTTAAATCCGACGGGTTGTCCATATATCCGCATTCAATTAAAACGGCCGGTACGGTTGCTTTTTTTAATATGAGGATATTGCTGCCATCGCCCGGTGTTTGTTTTAACTCCGATTCAATCGTATAATCGGATTTAATGATATCTGTAAGAACTGATCCCAGTTTTACAGAACCTTCATATACATCACTTGATTTTCTGGGAATATAAATCTGGAAACCGGAGTTGGACGTCTGACTTTTTCCGCTCACGCCATCCGGAGTCATGTTTGTATGAATGGAAATAAACAAATCAGCATTTTTATTTTTTGGCAGCGCAGCGATATATTCCAATGATTTTGTGAGTTCGTTGCTGCCAGGTGTTACATCTGATTCTCTTGACATGATCACTTCCACATTATATTCTGCAGCCAAAGACTGTATTTTCCTTGAAATGCTGAGGTTGATATTTTTTTCATAAATACCGTTTAATTGTGTCCCCGAAAATGCGCCGCCATGTCCCGCATCTACGACCACCCTGACATTTTTCGCTGAATGAACATGCAGGATGGTTTTTAACCTGAATGAAAAGAGGCAGATCAGCAGTGCTAGGAGGGGCAGGATCATCAAGCGGCCGAGCAGCGCTTTTTTGTTTTTGTTTGATTTGGT
>DASSGT010000064.1:0-2470 GCA_035693345.1 Puia sp.
AAATATTGGCGTAGCGAAATTTTCATTGGCCACAACAGAAACTTTTAAGGACCGGACGGGCAAACTGATTTCCCAAACGGAATGGCACACCGTGGTTTTGTGGCGGGGGCTGGCGGAACTGGCACAGAAATACCTTCACAAAGGCAGTTTGGTTTATATTGAAGGGAGACTCCGTACCCGAAGTTGGGAGGATAAAGACGGGAACAAGAAATTTGCGACAGAAATCGTAGGCGATAATCTGATTATGCTGGATAAGAAAATAGACAGCACTCACAACACCCATACTCCGCAGGAAGGAATAGAGGGCCTGAATGGTTCTGACACAGCCACACTGAGCGAACCTTCTCCCGATTTGCCTTTTTGAAAGCGAAATAGACAAGTTTTATTAAATTTACAATCCTGCAATAAAAAAGTCACCGCTTTTTTCTGCCGGGATTAAGGATTTATAACGAAACTGACTATTTTGGATCACCCTGCTGACATGCCAACCGCCCTTAGGCACCCATACATATTCCTACTGATCAATGCGCAGGCAACAACCATCCTGGTAATCCTTATACTTTTTTTTCTGGTCATGTCTTTCATAGTCTCCGGATCAAGAATTGCATTTTTCTCATTAAGTGACAAGGAGATCAATATTCTTAAGACCAAACAGGACAGCTCCTGGCGCCGGATTGTAAACCTGCTGGAGGAACCGAAGGCCCTCCTGGCGTCTTTACTAATCGCAAACATATTGCTGAATATCGCCATCATCATCCTTTCAAATTTCCTGATAGATCAGGTAATTTCATTTAAACAGGATTACTGGTTTTTCGAATTCATGATGAAAGTGGTCATTGTGAGTTTTGTATTGATCCTTTTTGGTGAGGTGATGCCAAAAGTATGGGCCAGTCAGAATACACTTCAGTTTGCATTTTATACCTCCGGTGTTACAGAAATTATTCACCTGCTTTTCAGAAGACTCGGCATTTTACTTGCCAGTCAATCTGAAAAACTTGAACGACTTTTTGGCAGCCAGCGATCTGCTGCCAACAGCCTCGAAGAACTTGATCACGCCATCGACAACGACACCACTGAAGAAGAGAAAAATATTCTGAAAGGCATTATTAAATTCGGAAATATTACTGTAAAGCAGATTATGAAAACCCGTCTGGATGTCAGCGGTATTGAAGATGATTTGAATTTTGGACAACTAAAACAAAAAATAGAGGAGCTTCATTATTCCCGCCTGCCGGTATTCAAAAAAAGCCTTGATGAGATCAGTGGTATGATACATACAAAAGATCTCATTCCCTATCTGAATGAAGGCGATGAATTTGACTGGCGCAATCTGTTACGGCCACCTCATTTTGTACACGAACACAAAATGATCAAAGATCTGTTGCAGGAATTCCAGGCAGAGCGAATTCATTTTGCCGTTGTAGTGGATGAATTCGGTGGTACCAGCGGAATCGTGACGCTGGAAGATATACTGGAAGAAGTAATCGGGGATATCAAAGATGAATTTGATGAGGACGAAGGAGCAGCCGCCAGGCAGGATGATGGTTCATACATATTTGAAGGCAGGACTATGATCAATGATGTTTGTAAAGCCATGAACCTTCCGGTTGAAACTTTTGATAACGTTAAGGGGGATTCAGATTCCCTTGCGGGGCTGATCCTTGAACTTGCCGGAGAAATTCCCAAAGTAAATGATGTGATAGTTTGTGGGGATTTTGAATTTAGTATACTCGAAGCAGATAGCAGCAGAATAAAAAAAGTAAAAGTTCGTATTAAATTATAAACAGACCTTCTTGAATTCCAAAATCCGCCACCATTTTGTTTTTTGTTCTATCCTCCTCATCCTGATTGCCTGTAACAGCGACTATACGCCAAAGCCCCGCGGATATTTCAGAATTGACTTTCCTGAACACGCTTACCAGCTTTTCAATTCACCCGGATTTCCCTATTCATTTGAATACCCGGTATACGGAAACATTCTCAGGGATACGGCATTCTTCGGAGACAAACCTGAGAACCCTTATTGGATCAATATAGATTTTCCACGCTTTCGCGCCAGGATTTATATCAGCTATAAGAATGTAGACGGCAATTATGATAAGCTCCGGGAAGATGCATATAAAATGACCTATAAGCATACTTACAAAGCGAGTTCGATCGAGGATTCACTGATCAGCACCCCTCTGGGAATACACGGCATTTTTTTTAATGTGGGTGGAAATGCAGCAACGGCCAAGCAGTTTTTTGTAAGTGATTCAACAAAACATTTCCTTCGCGGAGCACTATATTTCGACACGACCCCGAATTCCGATTCTTTAAGTATTGTTAACTCATTTCTTCAGGAAGATATGTACCATCTGATCAATACCCTCCGGTGGAAAAACTGATACAGAATCCTTTCTGATATACTAACTTAGCCTGAATTTCAATCCGATCATTTGATAGCAATCGACAATATACTGGTAAGTGA
>DASSGT010000065.1:0-3409 GCA_035693345.1 Puia sp.
AAAATGCTCCTCAAAATCTTTCGAAGAATCCTTCGATAAAGCGATGGGATCCCTCATCAATCTGATCAAACGAAAAAAAGATAAACAGGCTGCCTAAGCCAAAACCCCGTCAGGGGTTTTTTTATGATCATCTATTCTGCCGGAAATGGTAATATGAACCGTTCAGGATAAAAAACACTCCAAAATTTTTCCATTTAACAAATTCGCTTACCTTTGCCTTCCCAAAAAAACAGGCGGAAAATTTCGACTGTTTTAGTTCTTTGTATACGGGTAGTATGGTAAATAGAATCAGGCCAGAGTAGCTCAGTTGGTAGAGCAGCTGATTTGTAATCAGCAGGTCGCGGGTTCGACTCCCTTCTCTGGCTCCAGGTAAGGCATCCGGGCTAAAAACCCGGTTGGCTACAGAAAGTGATTACCATCGGGCAAGTAGTCAAGTGGCCAACGACAACAGACTGTAAATCTGTTCTCTCCGGAGTTCGGTGGTTCGAATCCATCCTTGCCCACACTGCATTGTGAAGCGCTCAGGCGCTTCACAATGCAAGACTGAAGGTGTGGAAGTCTGGAAGTCTGGCAGTAGTTATTAAGTTACATAGTTCTTTGAGTTGAATGTATTGTTGAGTGGAAATTGCGAAGTGAAATCACTTCAAGTCTTCCAGTCTTCCATACTTTCATACTTGTTTTTTGCGGAAGTAGCTCAGTTGGTAGAGCGACAGCCTTCCAAGCTGTAGGTCGCGGGTTCGAACCTCGTCTTCCGCTCTTGGTAAATAAAGTGTTGGCGAAGGTTACTCTCAGGATGCTCACAGTCGCCGTACTCCGTAATAACGGAACACCCGACTTTCAGCAAAGTAGTTTCCGGCGTAGACATTCAATGTACGCTAAGGCTACGGCGGCCAGGGCGACTATGCCGTTGTAGCTCAGTGGTAGAGCACTTCCTTGGTAAGGAAGAGGTCAAGAGTTCAATTCTCTTCAACGGCTCACTTGAACAGAGAGGTTGAATGGAAAAAAGGTAAGCAGGTTTAGGAAAATAGAATCAATTTATTTAAAACACACAATTAAAAACTAGATACCAATGTCAAAAGAGACCTTCAAAAGGGATAAGCCCCACGTTAATGTTGGAACCATTGGTCATATTGACCATGGTAAAACCACTTTGACTGCTGCCATTACAACTATTTTGTCTTCAAAAGGATTGGCAACAGCAAAAAAGTATGATGAAATCGATGCAGCTCCCGAAGAAAAAGAGCGTGGTATTACCATCAATACAGCGCATGTTGAATACCAGACGGCAAACCGTCATTATGCGCATGTGGATTGCCCGGGTCATGCTGACTATGTAAAAAATATGATTACGGGTGCGGCACAGATGGATGGTGCCATCCTGGTGGTTGCTGCCACTGACGGTCCGATGCCACAAACCAAGGAACATATCCTTCTTGCACGCCAGGTGGGTGTTCCGCGTATGGTCGTATTCATGAATAAAGTTGACCTGGTGGATGATCCTGAATTACTGGAACTGGTAGAAATGGAAATCCGCGAGTTGCTCACTTTTTACGGTTTCGATGGTGACAATACACCCATCATCAAGGGCTCAGCTACAGGCGCGCTCGCTGGTGAAGCAAAATGGGTTACCGCTATTGATGAGCTGATGGAAGCAGTAGACAGCTATATCCCATTACCTCCACGCCCGGTTGACCAGCCTTTCCTGATGTCTGTTGAGGACGTTTTCTCTATCACAGGCCGTGGAACGGTTGCTACAGGACGTATTGAAAGAGGACGGATAAAGGTTGGTGAAGCGATCGAAATCGTAGGTTTGATGGAAGCTCCTCTTGCGTCAACTGTAACAGGTGTTGAAATGTTCCGCAAACTGCTGGATGCGGGTGAAGCAGGTGATAATGCCGGCTTACTGCTGCGTGGTATTGAAAAGAACCAAATCCGTCGGGGAATGGTACTTTGCAAACCAGGATCCATTACTCCGCATACCGAATTCAAATGTGAGGTGTATGTATTGAGTAAGGAAGAAGGCGGACGTCATACTCCTTTCTTCAATAAATATCGTCCGCAATTCTATTTCCGTACTACAGATGTGACCGGAGAAGTAGAATTACCGGCAGGTACTGAAATGGTTATGCCAGGTGACAACAGTGCTTTAACTGTTAAGCTGATTCAGCCAATCGCAATGGAAAAAGGTTTGAAATTTGCGATCCGTGAAGGCGGACGTACAGTCGGAGCAGGACAGGTAACTGAAATTCTGAAATAACCTGAATTCCGTCACGCCAAAGGCTGAGATGGAATAAATTCAGATTTTATTTATATTTGCAAGAACTAAAAGCTGTCTCGGTAAAGCGGGATAGCTTTTAGCTTTCTACGGGAATAGTTCAACGGTTAGAATAGAGGTCTCCAAAACCTTTGATCAGGGTTCGAATCCTTGTTCCCGTGCCGAGTTAATTTGAAAATTACTATGAACAAAGTCACAAATTATTTTAAGGAATCCTACAAGGAACTGATGGAAAAAGTAACCTGGCCCACCTGGTCAGAACTTCAGCAATCCACAGTGATTGTACTCGTAGCTACTATTCTGATCACTCTGCTGGTGGGCGTTATGGATGTTGTTTCCAGCAGTGTTTTAAAATTCATTTATTCATTATTATCCTGATGGAAACAATTAATCAAACAACTGCTACAGATTCCGGCGAACAGACCCCGCAGGTTCCGGCAAAAGAAACGAAGTGGTATGTACTACGTGTTGTGAGTGGCAAGGAAAGAAAAGTGAAGGAGTATCTTGACAAAGAAATTTCGAGAGGTGGCTGGAGTGAAGTGGTTAAGCAGATCTTCTTACCCATTGAGAAAGTATACAAAGTGCAGAACGGCAAAAAAGTGATGCGCGAACGGAATTATTATCCGGGATATGTTATGGTTGAAGTGGTGGAAGGAAAATTGGGTGACGATTTACGCGACGCTGTAAAAAACACCCCGAGCGTTATTCATTTTCTGGGTAAGGAAAATCCCATTGCACTCCGGAAGGCAGAAGTGAATAAAATGCTGGGCAAAATGGATGAAATGGCAGAAGCCGGGGGAATGAGTATGAGTGAGCCTTTTATCATTGGAGAAACCATCAAAATTATTGAGGGACCATTTAATGATTTCAATGGTATCATTGAAGAAGTGAATGATGAAAAGAAGAAATTAAAAGTCACCGTTAAGATCTTTGGCAGATCCACACCGGTAGAACTAAATTATATGCAGGTAGAGAAAATTGCCTGATTTTTCTCCCGGCAGATCAAAAAAAAGACGCAAATATTTGCGTCTTTTTTTTTGATCTATTGTTTATCGCTATCCTCAAACTGCAAAACCAATTTTTAAAATGAACTGCCGCCTGTTTCTGTACTTCCGGATCCATTAGAATTTTCCG
>DASSGT010000066.1:0-6104 GCA_035693345.1 Puia sp.
CTGTAGTAGAAGGAAGATAATTAATGTATGTATTCTCGCAGGAAAAACCTTCTTTCAGCAAACGCTTAAAACCTCCTTCTCCATACATGGCATAATACCGGTATAAATAATCCCAACGCATCTGATCCACCACGATTCCAACAACCAGTTTGGGTCTCACGACAGGCGCACCGGCGGGCTGGGCCTGAATTGTAGCTATCAATATGAAAAACGTTACTAATAAACATATAAATTTCCTCATCTACCGCTATGATTTGAACAAAGGTATCCGCATTTGCGTCTTGTCCGGTTCTCCAAATACATTATTTTTGTGGCAATTTTTAACTAATGTTCAAAACGTATGGCAGATATTTTTGAAAAGCTCACGAGGCATAATGGTCCTATCGGACAACACAGGGAAAGGGCACATGGATATTTTGCATTTCCAAAACTGGAAGGTGAAATTAGCAACCGGATGAAGTTCCGGGGTAAGGAAATGATCGTTTGGAGCCTGAATAATTATCTGGGCTTGGCTAATCATCCCGAAGTGAGAAAAACAGATGCCGAAGGAGCAGCAGCCTACGGACTTGCATCTCCTATGGGGGCGCGCATGATGAGCGGAAACAGCAATCAGCACGAACAACTGGAAAAAGAACTTTCCGAATTTGTGGGAAAAGAAGATACTGCCCTGCTGAATTATGGCTATCAGGGAATGGTAAGTATTATTGATGTCTTGTGTGGACGTCATGATATCATTGTTTATGATGCAGAGTGCCACGCTTGTATTATTGATGGACTTCGCCTGCATGCCGGTCACCGCTATGTATATAAACATAACGACATGGCTGATTTTGAAAAACAAATTCAGCGGGCAAACGCACTCATTGAAAAACAAAATACCGGAGGTGTTTTGGTTATCACGGAAGGTGTATTCGGAATGGCTGGTGACCAGGGGAAATTAAAAGAAATTGCTGCGTTAAAATCAAAATATAAATTCCGTCTACTGGTAGACGACGCACATGGCTTTGGTACTCTCGGAAAAACAGGTGCCGGCGCAGGAGAAGAACAGGGAATCCAGAAAGATATCGATCTGTATTTTTCTACTTTCGCCAAGTCAATGGCATCCATTGGCGCATTTGTTTCCGGTGAACGACTCATTGTAGATTATATCCGGTACAATATCCGTAGCCAGATTTTTGCAAAAAGTTTACCCATGCCGTTGGTACTTGGAAATCTCAAAAGACTTGAACTGCTAAGAAATAATCCTTCATTGAAAGACAAACTGTGGAGCAATGCAAAAAAACTCCAGGCAGGACTTCGTAAAAAAGGATTCGACATTGGCAAAACAGACTCTGTCGTCACACCCATTTATATGACCGGAGATGTACCCGAAGCAACGGCCATGGTGATGGACCTTAGAGAAAACTTTGGAATTTTTTGTTCCATTGTGGTGTATCCCGTCATTCCAAAGGGACATATCATCTACCGTCTGATACCAACGGCCATACACAATGACGAAGACATCGATACAACACTTGCTGCTTTCGAGGCTACTAAAAAGAAGTTGGACCAGGGAGATTATAAAGTGGAGGCCATCCCGGATATGGCTGAGGCTTAATAAGTTATGCAAATTCTAAAGCAGGTTTAACATAAAAACCTGCTTTTTTCGTTTTTAAAGGGCCCAGCTTCGAATAGAACGACCCACTATACTGAGGTAACAGAGCATTTTCGTAGCCAGCTTCAACAGATCCTATGTTAAATGTTCTTTAGAGGTATCATATTGGCAATAATGATAATGGCTTCCGGCCATTGTTTTGGGTATGACAGCTTACCCTCAAAAGATTCCGGCACGGTTACAATTTCGCTGCAAAACGCAGCTGATAAACTTTCAAAAATAGATTCCGTTTTTATTATCTGCGACCGCTATGACCTGCGCGGAGCCGGTGTGATTAAACAGGTATTCTACCCCGACTTCGATAACCGGATAAAAATCTGCTTACCAAAAGGTAAATACTATATGAATATTTACTGCCTGGGGATATATAATAAAGTGGCTTTTGACCGTATCGTTTCAGCAAAACCAAATAAGAACCGCAAAGTCTTCCTGCGCTTGCAACAATCCGCCCTTTTTCAACTGGGTCTTGCCCGTTTTCCGGATGAACATTTCGATCCATCGCACCTGGCTATCTTCCATAATATAAAAAAGTGACGATTATCCCATACTGGGATAAAAAAAAGCCTCCTTGTTGAAGGGAGGCCGCACTAATCAAATACCATTAACCATTAAACCTTATCCTATGAAAAGTCAAAGATAAAATTTTACAGTAAGCAACATTGTTACACCTCTGATAAAAATTTTTTATCGGGGTTAAATTGACCCATATCAATATAAAATCATCTACTTTGTAATTTCAAGCAAGAAGTTATGCGAAAAATAGTTATTGCCATCACGGGTGCCAGTGGCTCTATATATGCGAGTTTGCTCGTCGAAAAACTGCTTACAATACGTTCTCAATGGGAAACAGTCTCCATAGTAATGACAAAAAACGCCCGTACGGTTTGGGAAACCGAATTGGGAAACCAGTCTTATAAACAAATTCCCTTAGAGGTTTTTGAAACAGATGATTTCATGGCACCTTTTGCATCGGGTTCTGCGCGTTATGATACAATGATCATCATCCCCTGTTCTATGGGTACGTTGGGCCGGATTGCAACAGGGATCAGTTCGGATCTGATTACCAGGGCGGCTGATGTGATTCTGAAAGAAAGAAGAAAACTCATCTGCGTCATCCGAGACACACCGTACAATCTCATCCACATTCGTAATATGGAAACAATAACCCTGGCAGGGGGTATTATTTGCCCCGCTACTCCTTCCTTTTATAGCAAGCCGTCCACTATAGAAGCCGTTGCGGCAACTGTTGTAGACCGTGTGATCGACCTTGCCGGATTTGATATGAAAAGTTTCAGATGGGGAGGAGAACAAGTCTGAAAGACTGGAAGACTGGAAATCTGGGAATAATAATTTAAAAGTTGATTTGATCTTCCAGACTTCCAGTCTTCCAGTCTTCCAGACTTGTGAAAAGTTATTGAGTAAGATTCACCTCTTCCACGCCGGGGTGTTTGGATTTGTCGAATATAAAACTGGCATCCGTCAGATTCGCTTTGCCATTCAGGCTGTTAATTGTATAAATATATCTGTTGCCGCTTTTGTCAAGCATCTTGCCTGAAGTAACCAAACTTGATTTTTTATCAACGTAGAGATATACCTTATGAAAATTCTGTGTTTTGTCGATGGGCGTCATTTCAATTTCCACGACAGTTTTGGTACCCATTTTTTGTTCGCCATTCAGTTTATAAAGAAAATCTTTATCGTAAAAATTGGTAAATAATTTTTGGGGAGACAGGGTATTGGAACTTGGATCCACTTTTGTAATCGTCACTTCATTAGCCGATTTATCATAAGTCCAGATGGTTTTCCCGTCGCAATAAATCTCCTGACCGGTAATTAGCACAACATATTTGTTTCCTTTCATATTGACGGTTCCCTTTTTCGTTCCCTGTGATGCTCCCTGCGCATCCTGCACCTGTAAAGTGAAAACCGCCTGTACGGATTTATAGGATTTAATTTTTGCAGAAGCCTGATCGAGTATCTTTTTTGCGGCGGGATCACTGCTCTGGGCATAACATCCAACCACTATCAAAAAAGCACAGATAAAATTGAACATCATCTTCATATGGAAAATTTGATGAAAACGGGGGCAAGATATGCCATTCGAATTGCAATCGTTATGCCATGCCTGTTAAAAATGATTAGCGTGGCCGCCTCCCAATTGTGTGAGATAAACCGAAAGCTCAGAATCTGTTTTTATAATCACTTCCCTTGCTTTACTGCCCTGGTTTGGTCCGACAACACCCGCTGCCTCGAGTTGATCCATCAAACGCCCTGCCCGGTTATAACCCAGCTTCATCCGGCGCTGAATCAGAGATGTTGAACCAATTTGATTCTGTACGATGAGACGGGCAGCATCTTCAAACAATGGGTCGCGGTTATTGGCATCAAAATCCTTATCGCTCATATCCCGTTCGTCTACATATTCAGGCAACAGGAAGGCTTCCGGATAGCCCTGTTGTTTGCCAATAAATTCAGCAATTTCTTCCACTTCCGGTGTATCCACAAAGGCACATTGAAGTCTTGTTATTTCCCCATTATAAGAAACCAGCATGTCTCCCTTACCAATGAGTTGTTCGGCTCCGCCCGTGTCAAGGATCGTACGGGAATCTATTTTTGATGATACCTTAAAAGCGATACGCGCTGGAAAATTGGCTTTGATGGTACCGGTAATAATATTAACTGAAGGGCGTTGGGTTGCAATTATAAGATGTATACCGACTGCACGCGCCAGCTGGGCGAGCCTTGCTATCGGCATTTCGATTTCTTTTCCGGCTGTCATAATCAGGTCGGCAAATTCGTCGATGACAAGTACGATAAATGGCAGATATTGATGCCCTTTTTGCGGGTTCAGTTTGCGCTTGATGAATTTGTCATTGTATTCACGAATATTCCTCGTGCCGGCTTCCTTCAGCAGATCGTACCGGTTATCCATTTCAATACAAAGTGCATTGAGTGTATAAACAACTTTTTTGGTATCTGTAATAATAGGCTCTTCTTCGCCTGGCAACTTGGCCAGAAAATGTTTTTCGATAATCCGGTATAAACTGAGTTCTACTTTTTTCGGATCCACCAGTACAAGTTTGAGCTGCGAAGGATGTTTCTTATAAAGAAGAGAAACAAGTATCGCATTCAATCCAACTGATTTTCCTTGTCCCGTGGCTCCAGCCATCAGCAAATGCGGCATAGTGGACAGGTCTACAATGAAATTTTCATTGTTGATTGTTTTCCCAATGGCAATGGGCAGATTAAATGCACTATGCTGAAATTTATCAGAAGCCAGCAGCGTGCGCATACTGACGATCGTCTTTTTTACATTCGGCACTTCAATACCGATCGTTCCCTTTCCGGGAATCGGTGCAATGATCCGAATACCCAGTGCCGAGAGGTTCAGTGCGATATCGTCCTCCAGATTCTTAATTCGACTGATGCGTACACCCGGCGCCGGAACAATTTCATACAACGTGACAGTGGGTCCCACCGTGGCGCTGATTTTTTGTATGTCGATATCATAGTTCTTCAGCGTACCTATAATTTGATTTTTATTATTTTCCAATTCTGCAGGATCCTGCACAATTTTATCATTTCCATGCAGCTGCAATAAATCCAGTGGAGGAAACAGATATGACCTCAAATCCAATGTCGGTTCATAGTCCGGCATATCGCCCGGTTTTCCCGCCTCTTTGTGATCAGCAATTTTAACTGCAGGTAATTCCGGAACTGCATTGATTTCCAACTCCAGCGGAGTGACAACCGGCGGGACTTTTTTTGGAATTTTTGCAAGGGGACTGACTGGAATTTCTTTTGTAACTGGTTCTTCTCTCAAAAAAGGCGAGTGCTCATCCGGTTCAGGTTCATCAACAGAAATGATCAGCGGAAGAGCTTCCTCATTTTTTATTTTATTTTTCTTATTCTTCGTGATGGGTTCCTCAATAAAAAGCAAGGCTCCCGCAGCTTCCTCACGATCGGATTCCGGAATCACAGATGCCGCCTTGTTCTTTGACGGGTTGTCCGGCAATTTAAATTCAGGATTGAACCGCCATATTATGTAGGCCATTGCCCCTGCAAATAATACACAGGCTGTACCAATTTTTCCGAGGAACCGCGTCATCCAGTCACTGATCATATTTCCAAATGCACCTCCCCAGGGGAATGAAGAGTTCCGGAAAATAAATGCGAGCGTCGCGGACAAATACACCAACCCGATTAAAACATAGCGCAGATTACGCCGGATTGAAAAATATTTTTTTGCAAATAGCCAATTGATTCCGGTAATGAAAAAAAACGAACAGATAAAATAACTGGCAATACCGAATCCATCAGAAAAGAAGAGGTGAGAAATATAGGCGCCCAGGTTTCCGAGCAGGTTTGCCACTTTAATATCCTGCGAGGGAAACAGGATGGAAATTCCCTTATACACTTTGTCGTAATCTTCCCGCCAGGTAAACAGATA
>DASSGT010000067.1:0-4313 GCA_035693345.1 Puia sp.
TCATCGCCACCGCTGCTGCCATTATTGCGAGCCAGGCCCTGATCAGTGGATCATTTACCCTGATTAGTGAAAGTATGCGGCTTAATCTCTGGCCTAAATTCAGGATCAGTTATCCCACTGAACAGAAAGGTCAATTATATATACCTGCCATAAACTTCATGTTATTTATCGGATGCTGCAGTATCACGCTTTACTTCAGATCATCGTCTCATATGGAAGCTGCCTATGGACTGGCCATCACTTTATGTATGCTGGCCACTTCGATCCTGTTTGCCAACTACCTGATCTCAAGGCGAGCCCCATCGATGCTGATTTACCTCTACCTGTCCGTTTATCTGATCATAGAATTCAGTTTTCTTTTTGCCAATCTGGATAAATTTCCACACGGCGGTTTTGTTACTCTGATCGTTGGGGGTGGTTTGTTTGCCATTATGTATGTATGGTACCGTTCGCGCAAAATCAAGAACCGGTATGTAGAATTTGTACGCCTCGAAAATTACATTCCACAGATACAGGAACTCAGTACGGACCGAACGGTGCCTAAATTCGCAACGCATCTGATGTATATGACGAGTGCGAATAACCCCAAAGAAATCGAACATAAGATCATTTATTCTATTCTGAATAAGAAACCCAAACGTGCGGATATCTATTGGTTCGTTCATATTGACACCCTGGATGAGCCGTACATTTCTGAATACTCGGTGGAACATATCATACCCAACGATATCATTCGGGTTGAATTCAGGCTGGGTTTCAGAATTGAACCGCGGATCAATCTGATGATCCGGAAAGTGGTGGAGGATCTGGTAAAAAACCGGGAAGTGAATATTACAAGCCGCTACGAATCGCTCGAAAGAAATAATGTAGTGGGTGATTTCCAGGTGGTCGTGATGGAAAAATATCTCAGCCAGGATAATGAACTTTCGTTCTTTGAGAGGGTGATCATGAAATTATATTTCTGGCTGAAGGAAGCGAGCCTGTCGGAAGAGAGAGGCTTTGGGCTGGATCCCTCCAATGTACTGATCGAGAAATTCCCCCTGATTGTATCGCCCTTGCCGGATCTGAGTCTTAAAAGAATAGGCTAAGTAAAGTATAAGAGTATAGGAGTATAAGAGTATAAGAGTATAAGAGTTAATTTCAAACTTCACTCCTATACTCTTATACCCTTATACTCCTATACTTAGTTAATAAGTGTTGTTAAGTGTTGTAGTCTACCCTGCGGAATAAAGTAATGGTTATGTGATACCGGATTAACGGTGCTATCGGGAGAAAGTGCTTTTAACTTTTTATTCTCGAGATAAAAAAGCGCGTAGTCGAATCCGGAAAATAAATCCAGCAGGGTTTTTCTTTTCTTCGCCTCTTCCAGCTCGCATAAAATAACCGGTTTGAATTTCCCGATGCTGCCCAAAAAAGATTCAAACACTGACAATTCAAGACCTTCCACATCACATTTAATAAAATCAAGTCTTGTTAATGATTGGAACAAATCATCTCCGCGCACATTCTTAACTTTTTCCGATTCAACATAATCCAGGTAGGAATGGGTGCTTTTTACACGCGCATAAGCGAATTTTTTTACGTTGTTCAATTGAGGAATGCCCATCTCAACCCACTCTGTATCAGCGCCCATAGCGTTTTGAAACAAGGTTATATTTTTCAACTTTTTATGGGCCGCTATATTTTTTATGGTATTGAAGAATTTGGACATGGGCTCAATAGCATATACATGCCCGGAAACTCCGGTCAGGCGGCTTAATTCAAAGGTGAAATATCCCAGATGAGCGCCGATATCAATACAAACGTCACCCGGTTTTATCAGGTTTTTCAAAAAATATATATCCTGGTAATCGATCCCCAGCCGTCCGGTTTTGTACAGGGTCTGAAATGAGGAAGCAAGCAGGTGGAGATAACGTTTTTCACCGAGAGAATTCAGCAGCAATTTTCTGATACGGCTCATGAAGAATAATTAATCACAAAGGTACAATATAGGCCTCTTTGTTTTTTTTGATCTTATCCGGGGTACAATTCAGGATCTCCTCTTTTAAAATTTTTACCAGACGTTCCTTTACAAAATCGCGTCTGACAACCATACTCACTTCGCGCATCGGGAATGGCTTTCTGAAATGACGGATCAAGCCCTGTTGTTTTTTAGAGAAATCCAGTGTGGCCAGCTCAGGCAGAATGGTGATTCCGTCTGTCAGCTCCACCATCCGGCGAAGGGTTTCGAAGCTGCCTGCTTCGTAATCGAAGTGACTGGTGCGCCGGCTGGCTTTGAACAATTCACATAAATTGATCGTCTGCGAGCGGAAGCAATGTCCTTCTTCCAGCAGCCATAATTTATTCGGATCTATCTCCCGGGCCAGTACATACGTTTTTTGAAAGAGCCCGTTATTTTCTGAAACATATACGAGCAGTTCTTCATAAAAAAGTATTTCTTCCTTTATTCCTTTTTCATTCAAAGGAGTCACCAGGATACCGGCATCCAGGCTTGAATCCCGAAGACCATCCAAGAGTGCTTCTGTTGTTTTTTCAAAAACTATCAGCTTGACTTTTGGATATTTCCGGAGGAAGGACTGAACAAACAGTGGAAGAAGATAGGGCGCCAGCGTAGGAATGATACCGATTCTTAATTCCCCTTCCACCAATCCTTTTTTCAATGAAATAATTTCCGACACCCGGCTTTTCTCCAACAATATTTTTTTTGCCTGTTCCAGGATTTGTTTACCGGCCTCCGTGGGCACTACCGGAGAATGTGTCCTGTCAAATATCTTAACGCCCAGCGTTTTTTCCAGCTTTCCAACCTGCATGCTGAGCGTGGGTTGTGTGACAAAACAGGCTTCCGCCGCCTTGGCGAAATGACGGTGTGTATCGATGGCCAGTATATATTCCAGTTGAGTAAATGTCATAGAAATCAATTTAATCTATCATAACATAAATTTAATCAATTATATCAATGGAAATAATGACTCATCTTTGAGTGCCTTTCAAAACTTAAAAGCCATTTTATGAGTGAAGAAAAAAAACTAACGACCGCATCGGGTATTCCTTATTATTATAATGAAGATACTCTGAGCACCGGACCACGGGGCCCATTGCTATTACAGGATTTTATTTTGCATGAAAAGATGGCTCATTTTAACCGTGAGCGGATTCCCGAAAGAGTCGTTCACGCTAAGGGAAGTGCTGCTTACGGAACTTTTACGGTGACCCACGATATCACACGGTTCACCAAGGCCAGGATTTTCAGTGCCATCGGTAAACAAACCCGTACTCTTCTGCGCTTTTCAACGGTAGGCGGCGAAAAAGGATCTGCCGATACTGAAAGAGATCCAAGAGGATTCGCACTCAAATTCTATACAGAGGATGGTAACTGGGATCTGGTTGGAAACAATACACCGATATTTTTTATCAAGGATCCAAAAAAATTCGGCGATTTTATACATACACAAAAGCGCGATCCTTACACAAATTGCAAGAGTCCCACAATGATGTGGGATTTCTGGAGTTTAAATCCGGAAAGCCTTCACCAGGTAATGTTCCTGATGTCTGATCGCGGTACACCTTATGGCTACCGGCATATGCACGGATTCGGAAGTCACACATTCAGTATGATCAATGCAGCCAATGAACGCGTCTGGGTAAAATTTCACTTTAAAACTGCACAGGGAATAAAAAATTTTAACAACGACGAAGCAGTTGAGATGAAGGGAAAAGATCCCGACTTTGCACAGCGCGATCTGGTGGAAGCCATCGACCGGAAAGAATATCCCAGGTGGAATTTAAAAATCCAGGTGATGACCCTTGAAGACGCTAAAAATTATAAATACAACCCGTTCGATTTAACCAAGGTATGGTTACACAAGGATTTCCCCCTGATCGATGTGGGTGTATTGGAGTTAAATGAAAATCCGAAGAATTATTTTGCTGAAGTGGAACAAGCTGCTTTTGCCCCGGCGCATGTAGTGAATGGAATCGATTATTCTCCGGATAAGATGTTACAGGGACGAATCCTTTCATATCCGGATGCCCATCGTCATCGTCTGGGACCGAATTATGAACAGATTCCCGTGAATCGTTGTCCCTATGCAGTAAATAATTACGAACGGGATGGTTTCATGCGGGTAGATGGTAATGGAGGTGGCAATCCAAATTACTTTCCTAACAGTTTTGATAATATCAAACCGGATGAGTCCTATAAAAACGTTCCACCTCCTACCGATGGTGATCTTTCATTGGGTTGGTTCAGCCGTAATGCTGAAGGGGAAAATGATCATTATTCACAGCCAGGGAATTTTTATCGCCAGGTGCTC
>DASSGT010000068.1:0-2000 GCA_035693345.1 Puia sp.
CAGATCAAGGTCAAGGCCTTTTCCTTTGGGAAGTTCAAGAGAGATGTTGCCATTGCCATTGCTCATCACGATTTCGCCGGTGATGGTAGCGGCCGACAAGGATATATCACCATGATCGGTAGATGCATTGATACTGCTGGATATATCATTCAGATCAACATTTCCATGAGAAGTGGACGTCGACAGTTCGCCACTGACATCGTTGGCGGATACGTTTCCGTGACTGGTTTCCGCCCGCACTTTACCTTTCAGATTTTTTAAATCAATATTTCCATGGGAAGTGGTGAGTTTTATCGTGCCTTCGCAGTTTGTACCCGTAACATCTCCATGGCTGGTGCTGACATCAATATCATTTTTGCAATCTGTAACGGAAACATTACCATGAGAGGTTTCCCCGGTTAGTTTTCCAGTTATTTTGGAAATAGTAAGATTACCGTGACTGGTTTCGACATTCTGATTGCCCTCCATTCCCGTAAGGTCAATATTGCCATGGCTGGTATTTAGATCGCCTGACGCAGTCTTCGGCGCGTATATCTCTAAAGAGATACTCAGTCCGGGTTCATTGAACATAATATCTTTTTTCTGCTTTACAATAGCGCTGAGCACATCACCGGAAAGAGAAATCTCCAGCGTATAGTATTCATCCAGTTTTTTTTGAATCTCCTGTTTGGTCAATTCCTGGTTACCATTGCTGGAATGAATATACACTTCCACCCTCGTTTGAGAAGCAGCCACATCAGAAACGGAGATATTGCCGTGACTTGTACTGGCAACGATTTTTTTAGGCGATGCGTCTTTGAATGATTTTGTGGTATACAGATTGTCTGATTCTGAATGCTGGGCCTGAACGCCTAAGCAGAAAGCTGCAAGAATAAATGTAAAAACGATGTTTTTCATGTGTATAATTTGTGTGATATAAGAAATATAAGAGGAATGACCCCTGTTGCCATCATTTGTTGCATGGTTTTCGTAGTAATGCATAAATAAGTTTACTCCGTCCTCAATGATTTTACCGGGCTCGCTACCGCTGCTTTAATGGCCTGAAAACTGACCGTAACAAATGTCACCAATAACGCACCTGCTCCGGCTGCGGCAAAAATCCACCATGACATATTCACCCGGTAATTGTAATTCTGCAGCCAGTTGTGCATGAAATAAAAGGACAGAGGCACGGCGATCAGAAAGGATATAATCACCAGCATCACGAAATCACGGGAAAGCAGATTCCATACACTGAATACGGAAGCGCCCAGCACTTTCCTGACACCGATTTCTTTTTTTCTCTGTTCAGCAACAAAGGATGTTAGCCCAAACAGACCGAGACATGATATCACCACAGCCAGCGATGCGAAAAAACCAGCCAGTCGCCCGATGCGTTCTTCATCACCAAACTTTTTGGCATATTCCTCATCTACAAACTTGTACTCAAATGGCTGATCGGGATTGAATTTTTTAAATACGGATTCTATTTTCTGTAAAGCGACGGTTGCACTGACCTCCGGGTTCAATTTCAGGATCGTGACATTTCCCGGATACGATAACGTAGGATAAATAGTAGGTCTTGCTTCATCATACGGTGATTCAATCACCATATTTTTTACAATGCCAATTACTTTGAGCGGCTTGCCCCACCAGGTCACGGTTTCACCCACGGGATTTTTCAGGTTCATATATTTTACTGCCGCTTCATTCAATATCAGCGCCGAACTGTCCGTGAGAAAATCTTTTGAAAAACTGCGGCCCTCTTTTATTTGCCAGCCGATGGTTTTTCCAAAATCCAAGGATGCGGTGACCACTCCAAAGTCGGTTGAAAGATTTGGATCCTTACCGGGCCAGCTGAATCCGCTGGTACTGTTCCATATGCCTGTGGTCGGACTTTCTGATTCGGCTAAAGAAGTGACGGCTCCTGTTCGTAAAAGTTCTTCTTTCAAAGCATCAAAATGTGCATGTATGATTGTGTCGCCATTTGAAACCGCGATCAGGTTGTTGCGTGAATATCC
>DASSGT010000069.1:0-3557 GCA_035693345.1 Puia sp.
TGGAACGAATATCATTTTGACCTGGCAGACAAATACGTGGCTTACGGGCTGAAACATCAGATGTTTATTGTTGGTCATACGCTGATATGGCATAGCCAGCTGTCACCTTTTGTAAAGAATATTAAAAGCAGCGACTCTCTCCTGCTTTTCATGACCAATCACATCAACACCGTAGCCGGCCGCTATGCCGGCAAAGTGAACAGCTGGGATGTGGTGAATGAAGCACTGAATGAAGACGGCACCCTGCGACATTCGATTTTCCTTGAGAAATTAGGAGAAGATTATATACGCCGCGCATTTGAGCTGGCTGCGAAAGCAGCTCCGAATACCGAACTATATTACAACGATTACAATATCGAACAACCGAAAAAAAGAGCGGGTGTTGTGGCACTGGTAAAAAAACTCAGAGCAGGCGGAACGCGCATTGATGGCATTGGTATACAGGGTCACTGGAGTATTCTTGGGCCGCCGTTGCAAGATATTGAAAACAGCATCCTGGAATATTCTGCCCTTGGATTGAAAATAAGTTTTACGGAATTGGATCTGACCTGTTTACCCAATCCCTGGGATCTGAAGGGTTCTGATGTGAATCAAAATTTTGAGGGCAGTCCGTTTATGAACCCGTATCCGAATGGCCTGCCGGATTCTGTCCAAATAAAACTGGCGGGATGTTATGAAGACTTGTTTAAGTTATTCATTAAATATAAAGACAAGATTGAAAGGGTAACTTTTTGGGGAGTGAATGACGGCCAGTCCTGGTTAAATAACTGGCCCATCAGAGGAAGAACCAATTATCCCCTGCTTTTTGACAGAAATTTTAAACCAAAGCCCGCGTTTGAAAAAGTAATCGAGTTAAAAACGACACAGTAATTTTTTACCCAGCCCCAATGTATATATGACTGAACCATCACAGAAATTATCCGTACTCGAGAAAGTTGGTTATAGCCTGGGAGATCTGGCGGCCAATCTGATCTTTCAAACCCTGATGACTTTTCTTGCTTTTTTTTACACCGATGTATATAAAATACCGGCAGGCACGGCCAGCGTGATCATATTTGCGGGTGGTTTTTTTGGCGCTTTCTTTAATGTAGTGATGGGTGCGATTGCGGACCGCACAAAAACCCGGTGGGGAAAATTCAGACCGTGGGTTTTGTGGACATCCATTCCTTTTGGTGTGATCTCCATGCTCGCGTTCTCCACGCCGGATTTTGGCGAGTTGGGCAAACTGATATACGCACTTACAACTTATTTTTTACTGGTCGTCATTTATTCGGCCAATAACCTTCCCTATTCTGCACTCAGCGGCGTAATCACCGGTGACATGAAGGAAAGAAACAGTCTTTCATCTTATCGATTTGTGGCCGTTATGCTCGCACAATTTATCATTCAGGTATTGTTGCTCCCCCTGGTACTGATCGCCGGACATGGTGACAAGGCGGCGGGTTTTAAAATAGTAATGACTTTTTTTGCTGTAACAGGTGTTATCTTTTTCATCATTACATTCCTGACCACAAGAGAAAGAATACTACCGGTTCAGGATAAAAAAAGTTCCGTTACACAGGATCTGAAAGACCTTAGTAAAAACAGGCCGTGGGTGATTATGTTATTCCTGACCATCCTGGTTTTTATTACACTCGCCCTGAAAGGAGGCATGTACATCTATTATTTTAAATATTATTTAAATGAATCTGCCATAGCTTCTTTTTTAGAACATATTGGTTTTAATAAATTCACGATATGGCTTTATCATGCTACCGGATTCCAATGGCCCGATGATCCAGCCACATCCGGAAACAGCCTGTTTAACGGCAGTGGTATCATCTTTATGATTTTAGGTATCATGATATCCAAACCGCTGGCCGACCGGTTTGGGAAAAAAGATGTGTTTGGTGTTTTTCTGTTTCTTTCGGCCATATTTTTATTCCTGTTTGTTTTTTATTCGCCTGATGCCATAGGCCTTGTGTTCATCACCCAGATCTTACACGGATTCTTTTATGGAGTAACCATTCCGCTGCTATGGGCGATGATCGCTGATGTAGCGGATTACAGTGAATGGAAAAATAACCGGAGGGCAACTGCCATTATTTTTTCTGCCATGATTTTCGGATTAAAAATAGGACTTAGTGTGGGCGGTGCACTGGGCGCCGCATTGCTGGCTAAATATGGATATGTTGCAGAAGCTTCGCATCAGACTGAAAGTACCGTATCCGGCATTAAAATGTCAGTCAGCATTTATCCCTGTATCGTTTTTATTGCCGGTGTAGCGCTCCTGGCCGGTTATAAAATAAATAAGAAGATGGAACTGACTATTGAAAAAGATCTAAAAGACAGAAGATCTTAAAACATCAAAAACTCCCGTTATGCCTGAAGACAATATCAGTCATATAGATTTTACGGATTTGGACCGTAGAGCCATTTCAAAACCCATCGTACAGCACATTTATACCGCAGACCCGTCGGCACATGTCTTTGATGGAAGAATATTTATTTATCCTTCTCATGATATTGAGTCAGGCGTTCCGTTTGATGACCTGGGCAGTCATTTTGCGATGGAAGATTATCACGTGCTCTCTATGGACCATATAGATGGTGCCGTTACAGATCATGGTGTTGCATTGCATATAAAGGATGTGCCCTGGGCGGATAAACAAATGTGGGCACCTGATGCAGCATATAAAAACGGCAGGTACTATTTTTTCTTCCCTGCAAAAAGACCGGATGGAATTTTTCAGATCGGCGTAGCTGTTGGAATCAATCCCGCTGGTCCCTTTATTGCTGAACCGGAGGCGATCAAAAACAGTTATTCCATTGACCCGGCGGTTTTTGCGGATGACGACGGAAAATTTTATATGTATTTCGGGGGACTCTGGGGTGGTCAACTGCAATTGTACCGTAACAATATGTACGGTTCTGATTACAAAGAGCCGCTGCCACATGAAAAGGCTTTGGGTCCCAGGGTTGCGATGCTGACAGAAGATATGAAACAGTTTGAAGAACCCGTTAAAGAAATAACGATCCTCGATGAGCAGGGTCAGCCGATATTAGCCGGCGACAATAACAGGCGGTTTTTTGAGGCTTCCTGGATGCATAAATACAAGGGCCGGTACTATTTCTCCTATTCAACCGGTGATACTCATTTTATATGTTATGCGACCGGTGACAATCCCTATGGTCCTTTTGTTTACCAGGGAAGAATTCTTGATCCGGTTGTTGGATGGACAACGCATCATTCTATATGTTCCTTTCATGGAAAATGGTATTTATTTTATCATGATTCGAGTTTAAGCAAAGGCGTGACACATCTGAGGTCGGTAAAGGTCACCGAGATTTCATATGATGAATCCGGGAAAATACATTTGATTCATCCTTACGGTGAAAATGTCTGACATTTAGTGAAATAAATCTGAACCGGTCAGAATGATCAGAAAAATAATATGCACGGGTGTTTGGAGTCTGTTTGTGTGGATGAATATTCATGCCCAGTCTGACCTGCCCTGGCAAGGTAAAAAATGCGCTGTTGTATTGACTTATGATGATGCCATCGACCAGCATCTGGA
>DASSGT010000070.1:0-4960 GCA_035693345.1 Puia sp.
TTCAGAAGCCAATAAAATGGAGAAGCTTCTGCATCTGGAAAATCATTTCCTGGTTGCTTACTGGGATCAGCGGGGCTGCGGTTTGTCTTTCGCTAAAAACATATCGCCTGGATCCATCAGCCTCAGTCAGATGGCAGATGACACCATCACCTGCACCAAACTTCTTCTGAAAAAATATAACAAAAGCAGGGCAGTCATCGTGGGATATTCCATTGGCGCCACCATTGCCGTGATGGCGGCAGCAAAAGACAGCAGTCTGTTCAGCGTCATCTTCGCAGCCGGAATAGATGTTAATATTCCATTCGCCAATCGGTACATGCTGGACTTCGCAATGGAAAACGCAATGGCCCGGAAGAATAACAAATGGATAAAGAAAATCAATGAATGGAAGGAACAACCCATTGTTGAGTCAAAAAGATTCCAGGAACGGGCAGAGGTCATTGGTAGCCTGGGTGGTATACAATCTAATACCTCTTATAACAGTTTGATCCTGGGAGCTGTCAAAAATATGCTGTTCTCGAAGTATTATGGCATCGGTGGGCTATTGAAGACCATGGGGGGAATGGCTTTCTGCCAGGACGCGCTCATCCCGGAAATGAATCTTCTGAATCTTTTTCAAATCGTCTCCGAAATCCGCGTGCCGGTTCATTTTATCCAGGGAAAACTGGATGCAGTTGCACCCGCATCGCAAGGAAGGGAATTCTATGAGCATCTGCAGGCGCCCGAAAAAAGTTACAGTCTTTTTGAAAAGTCAGCCCATGCACCACAATATGAAGAACCGGAAAAATTTTCAGATATCATACTGTCTCATTTTAAACCATCAAAATAATTCCAATGAATAACATATTAACAGGCAATGAAATCCGGACGGCCATTTTCCGCCGGGCAGGCCGCGAAATAAAAGTACATGCCATACAAACCGGATTGATTTCCGTGAAAGAAAACTTTCTAAACCAGAAGGGAAAGGGTTTCCTTAGCAAACTAAATATCATTCTTGGGAGAACGTACGCCGGCTTTATGCCCATCTGGTCATGGGTGGTCGAACATCCGGAAGGAATCATCGTGATCGATACCGGTGACATCCCGGAATCCTCTTATCCGGATTTTTATAAGAATGAAAGCCGGAGCACGCGGCTTAGTTTGCTGGCGATGTCCAATCGGCGACTGATCCGTCAGCATGATGCACTGGACACACAATTGCTGAGGCTGGGTATCCGGACAGAACAGGTTTCACGGGTCGTGTTAACACATCTGCACGGTGACCATACAGACGGAATAAAGTTTTTTCCTTCCAATGAAATCATTGTGCATGAAGCGGAATACAGAAAACCATACGGTAATCTGCCCACAACCTATCCCTCATGGTTCAGTCCGACACTGGTAAATTTTTCAAAAGACAGAGTAGACATTTTTGATAGGGCATTCCCAATCACCCAATCGGAGGACCTCCTGTTTATACCTACTCCCGGCCACACATATCATCATTGTTCTGTTTTATTAAAAACCGATGATGTGCATATTTTATTTGCCGGTGACACTTCTTATAAACATCAGCAATTGTTGGATAATGTTTTCGGCGGATCCAATATTGATTTTGTTCAGTCACAGAAAACCTATGATCATATCCTGGGCTATTCAAAAAAATATCCGCTCATTTATCTGCCCTCGCATGATGAAAACTCCGCCAACAGGCTGACAGGAGGGGAATATATTGGCCGCAACGCCGGTCATTCTTTTGAATACAAAAAGAAAAAAAATTGAGTCCTGAATTAAAGGCCATCGTGTTTAAAACAACACGTCTCAGGGAAACCAGAAACTTTTTTGAGTCGGTATTGGGAATGAAAATAGAAGAATGTTCCCGGACGCATTTTTTAATTTACAGGGGTGATCTCCGGATTTTATTTATCGGGACCGATTCGGGACCAGAGGTAGTATTTTATCTTTCTAGAAAATCAGGAGAAGGACTCTCCGTTCTGAACGACCCGAATCAAATTAAGATCATCACCATCCACGATAAATCCATTTAGAAAATGCGACCCGTTCATCCGGAGTTTTCGAAGTATTTCCAAATACCCAGGATTATTTTGCTTCTTCGATGGCGCCCTGATTCCTTTCCGGAGATGAGCTCAATGCCATTGGAAGGCGTACCGGGATCAGAGCAGTAAGATTTGTCACAAAAAAAAGCCCGCCAGTGACTGGGGGCTTGCATAGGGGGATTAATGGTTCTGATTATAACATCTTGACTAATAAGTTTATTGACAGGAGCAACCTGCTTCTATAGATTCCAAAACAATGCCGGTTTGTAAAGCATTGATTTTATGTCATTTACAATTTAAATCGAATCTGCCTTTGTGGATTTTATTCAACAGGCATGAGTAAGCGAAAACCCAGAATGTCATGTAACGGATTCAAATCGTCTTTGAATTGTCATACGTCAGCCTTTCATACATCCCTGGAATGTTTTGAAGACCAGGAAAAGAATCAGGATCATCCAGATGATATTTTGTACTCCGATACGCAGAAGGGGTTTTTTATTAAGATCAGAAGCGGCGATCTCCGGCGTGATGGTAATTTCTTTACTTATGATTTTAAAAAGATTCTTCAAAAATGCCTCTTCATGTTCCAGGAGTGTTTCCCCTGAAAGCGGTTTGGCTGGCACTGCTTCGATAGTAAGTCTGGACCCGTAAGGAGTTTCGCTGATAAAATAATGATAGGTCCCCATCCAGCTCCGGTCCATGATCACCTGTCTGCCTGAGCTGTCCGGTTTTTTTCGGAGGCTGTATTCATCAAAGGCCCGGATGGTATTTTCCACCGTATTGCTGAGCTGATCGGCAGTTAATCTGTATTCAATGGTCATGGCCCGTGAATTCATATGCAAGATAAGAAACCGGCAAAAAAAATACAAGTTGCCATTCAACGGCCTGTCCGGGCATTTTAACCTGCGATGAGGTACTTTTATCGAATTTTATTGATTTTCCTGAAACAAAATGATAAGTTTACCATTATCTGACAAGCGTCATATAACCAATGGTAAAAAGGGGCTGTTTCCACGGTCCCTTTACTTTTTCCCATCCCTGAAGATTCCCGATTCTCATTCCTGGCTAAGAGAAAACACTTATCAAAGCAAAAAAGATATAAATAATTAAATTAAGACTGCTTCGAATTCCGGAAACATATTTCAACTTTACATCCCGGCTGAATCAGTTGATGTTTTTATTTATCAGCATACTGTTTCCCTATCCCGAGAAAATTACGACTCATCTTTCTTTACGAGTCTGCGATGTAGTTTAATCAGTTGGTTACTGCTTATCCATATTCCCATTCAGAATGTATTCAAACATGGGAACTACCAAAATGAAAATGTCGCTGCCATTTTATCAATTATATTTTCTATGCAAATCCCTATCGATCTCTTACACAAAACCGAAGCGAGGTTTCCGGCAACGGACCAGCAGGTGGCAGATATAAAAACAAAGATCCGGACAGAAGACGGGCCCACCCTCGACGGCCCGGTGCGAGCGGCCCAGCGAAAACAGATGATTGCGGAAACAGCGCCTGATCCGGTAGACGCGTATGAACGTTATATCGGTAAAAATGATCTGCTGCCCATCAATTACCTGAGTATCGGGTATATGAAAAGTAAGTCGGTCGGAAGACTTCGTTATACAGATCTCAGCAGCAACGGCATGGCCATGGCCACCGGATTTCTCATCAGCCCGGATCTGATTCTGACCAATCATCACGTGTTCCAGGGAAAAGATTTATTCAAAGACGCGCTCATCGATTTTGATTATGCCTATGATGCCGGCGGTCAGGAAATGCCAAAGATTGTGTTTCAGATCAACCCGGAAAAATTCTTCTATTCTTTTAAGGACCTCGATTTTACTCTGGTCGGGATTGAACCAAAAGATCAGACAGGAACACATACCATACAGGAACGCGGTTATCTGATTTTGAATCCAAGCGTTGGTAAAGCGGGTGTTGGGGATTCGGCTACCATCATTCAGTACCCTGATGGAAATTACCAGCAGGTGGGCCTGCGTGAGAACCAGATTCTCGATCTCTCGGATCCGAACAGTATGATTTATCAAACCGATACATCACCCGGTACCAGCGGGTCGCCGGTTTTTAATGACCAATGGCAGGTGATCGCACTGCACAGCGCGGGCGTTGCGAAGAAAGATGCGGCAGGAAATTATATCGATGATTCAGGAAAGCCCATTCCCGTCGTGGATGGGAAAGTTGATAGTACCCGGATTGTATGGGTCAGTAACAGCGGGATCAGAGTCAGCGCGATGATGAAACAGATCACAGGCGACGCGTCCATTCAAAACGACCCAAAAATTCAATTTCTCTCGTCACCTGCTTATTCGGATGCCAAAACCATGGTCAAAATTTCGGTGCCGAAACCGGATGAAGCCATCTCAATCCCTGACCTCACTATTCCCATAAACAATATAAACGAAAGCAATATGCCCTGCATCAATATTCCGAATAATACCGGCACGATTAATATTTATACAAACGGCAGCAAATATCCCTCCGTCACCATGCAACAGGGATCCGTTATGCTTGATGCGGATGCCGAAGAAAGTAAAAAAATTACAACCGATAAGGATTTTGCTAACTGCAAAGGATTCCAGACAAAGGGATTTCTCGGTTTTGAAACACCGCTGCCTTCCCTGTCCAAAAAACTGGCGCGCCAGGCGGTTCCGCTGACGGATAATCCGAAATCGAACGTGCTGGAATATTTCTATTACAGTACGATCCAGCACGCGGTCCGTAAAATGCCCATCGTGAGTGCGATCAATGTGGAAGGAAATGTGGCTGACCGTAAAGATTCATCAAAACGTGTTGACCGGTGGCTGCAGGATAACCGGATCGATCCCGACACCCAGTTAAGCGATGCTTATTATTCAAAAAGCGGTTTTGACAAAGGACATATGAGCCGCCGTGAAGA
>DASSGT010000071.1:0-3020 GCA_035693345.1 Puia sp.
TACCCTGAGGTATGGACACCAGATAATTTTTTACATCTAATTCGAAAGTCACTTCATCATGATACTGGTCCTTTACATAACCGCTGGCCCCACTTTTATTGAAAATAACTTTTATCGAAAAATTCATGTCTGTAGGGTGAAGATGGAGTTTGATTGAAAGCGACACATAGGCGGGCGACACTTTTGATTTTTGTTTTCTTCTGGAAACGTTAACCGCCTTGATCAATACCTGGGCATAAACAATAACCGTTTTTTCCTGCAGGATTGTATTGGGTGCGGTATAAGTAACTGTACTGCCTGATGTCGGCGAGAGACTACCATTCTGACTGCCGGCACTTAAAGTCCAGCTCTTCACCAGATCATCTGAAACGGTAATGTAATTTGGTAAATAAGATGGTATGTCATCATCTACTCCTGCGTCGCCAAATAATTGCCCGGGTGTGACTCCCTGGGTAACTTTAAATAATCCCTGTTGGTTTTCAGTGAAATCAGTGCCTCCAAATGAAGTGAGTTGAATCGCGGGTTTAACCTTAACCCCCGCATCAAATGCCCTGGAGCTGAAATGACTGATGTCAAAGATAATGGTCTTGCCTACTGTATCCACGTCTTTCAATACATCAACCTGCCATCTGTTAAGGCTATCCTGGAAAGCAAGATTGATCAGGTAAGGATCCGTTCCGTCAATGTCATCATCCGTATAGTGAAAAGTGAGTGTAGCAGGTATCAAAAACTTTGTGCCATTCGGCAGAAAATCATATGCGATTCCGACTCCGTTAGGACACTCATTTGTAATCGGTTGTATGGTTATAGGCAGATCAGACGATAGAGCGCCTGCCGGAATATTGAGTTCCGCCCGGCCATCGGCACTGATGATGGTTCCGCCTGACGCACCAATTGTTTTTGTAACTGGGGTTCCGACAGGTGTGCCGATAGCCGTTACGGCAGCCGATGTATCGCTGTTATCAGTTGAATTGTTTCCTGGTAAATTATATCCGGTCAGGCTGGTTTTCACACAACTGAAGGCAAATACTGCGATCAGCGTGATGATGTAGAGGTGTCGCATATATAAAAGGTTTACTATAAAAGTAAAATGCTCTTAATGCGAAATCATACCCTTTTCAGGGTAAAATCAGATTCCCTATAAAATAATTTCTTTTAAATGGCAAGATCCATTAAATGAATAACCGCATAAATAAAAAAGCCCAGCTATCATTACTGTAGCAAGGCGTACTTGTCTATCGGGTTTTGGTTATGGCTGAGAAAAATATTTAACTGCTTATGTTTCCCTTTCTATTTTTCAATTTTTCAATTTTATTTCTCAGTGTCTCTAACTCCAGAAGAATAACATTTGCCTTATGAAATTCTTCTTTTGATTTGAGAAACGTTTCCAGCAATATTTCCTTTTGAATTAATTCGAGCTCTAATGCCTCTATTTCAGACTGACGATCCCGCGATTGCATGGCAAATAAATCAAGATGTGGTAACGCTCATCCGTCTCCTATAAAGAATTATGGAAACTTAATCAGGAAAAAGGTTTAGGGGAACCATATTGAGCTTAACTAACTGAAAATACTGATTATTTTAATTGAAACAGGAAACAGTGCATTATTTTTTAAAATTGCCTGTCCGGAAGACCGAATTCTGAGTATTTTCCTGCAAACAAAAAGCCTCCTGGTTACAGAAGGCTGTGACGCATAGGGTGGATAATCCATTGTTGATTTAACTACGCCTGCAATATCATAATCCAAAATTGTACCCTTTGGAAATTGCTTTGATTCATCCATTATGTTAGCCTTTTTTGAAATCCCTGTAGATTTTTTTACGCAAAAGATCACCACCTTCGCTGAAGAATACATTGAAATGAGTCAGGGATATATTCGTGAAGCGGGTATTGGTTTTGCAACTCCTATTCTGGTTATCAATGTGGAATTGAAACTTAAAACAAAAGCCGGGGCGTTCCCCCGGTTTTCTAGTTAACCCAACAGCATGGCACAAATGAAAGTTGGAGTTCAGATAGCCTGGTTAACAGGAGGACTTTTATTTGTATCCATTTTAACCGGAATTATTTGTAACAGATCAACAGGTAAAATTCAGACGGCAAACAATACTGTTTATAATTATATAGATAGCCCGAAACTTAAAGTAAATAATACGGTTGTAAATCAGAAAATATCAGAACCGTCAAATCCGCCTCCTAAAGTTATTCCCGCGAAAACGAGTAAATCCTCTTCAAAATATAATATTCATGCTCCCAGAAAAATCAGCGAAAAGGAAATAATGTCTGATATGAAGAAGTATTTCCCGGATAAAACCATTTCAGTTGAATTTGTCGCTTTCGACAGAGCAGATGCCGAAGTGACACATGTTAAAAATCGTATTGCTTTTATACTAAGGAAAAACGGTTATAAAAATATTGAGGAAAAATTCCATTTAAAAACGGGAGCTGTTGTGCCTGAAAAAATAGTACTTGACACTATTCCCGGTAAACATTCCATAAGTTTTTCAATACCTCCGGCAAATTAGAATGTTGCGGTCTGATACATTTTCAGAAATTTTAGAATCCCTGATACCTGGTGTATTTTAACTGCCGAACCGAATACCCTATAATTCCAGTCCACTGATTACCGCGTTTTATAGTGGATGCTTTAACAACCATCCCTATCAGTTTACCTTTAGTGTTTATTATTGGGGATCCAGGATGACAAGTCAGGTCTTTCGCGGCAAATGTTATCCGGTTCAACAAAACACCTTTAAATTTGATCGAATCGATTTTTGAAACATATCCAATGCAATAAATACTGGCTCCTTTTTTATCATAACCCACATAGCTGATTCTGTTTCCTTTTCTTACACTCGTAATATCACCAAGTACCATTGGCATATTTGTAAGGTAGAATCGAGATTTTAATATCGCAATATCATACTCTGGCAAGGAATCAATAAGGCGAAGTGGCACCGTTTGATTTCCTGGTATTCTATAAAATTTACGTGTCTGCTTAAGATTTTTAAATTCATGATAA
>DASSGT010000072.1:0-2571 GCA_035693345.1 Puia sp.
CCTCCATTAATCGTCGGGCGATTTTCGACCTGGCGGGGCTGTTCTGTGGGACGATTCATTGGAGGAGCCGATCGATTCACTGCCGGCGCGGGTCTGTTAAAATTCTGTGGCGGCGCAGAAGGCCGGCCTCCTCCATTATAATTAGGGTGGCCCATGCGCTGTGCATGCCCTGCCTGTGGAATAGTCAGGACGGCTGTCACCTGAACGATCATGCCAATGATAGAACAAACTCGAAAAGAAATTCTCATGACGCGAAATTTATCGGATGATCATTTTATTTTTTTACAGGGCTTTTGGCCATCTTTATTTTTCTTGCTTTCGGAGGTGCCATGAATTCAAACAGCGATAAAGGCAGAACCGGATTGACCTGCCAGTCGGACAGAGTCGCTTCATATTGTGGATTCATATCACGGCTCGTATAAACGATCACCATTTTCATCGGAAGAGTCAGCGCATCGTCTGATATCCAGAACTGATAAGTCATTTCCGGTGTTGTGCCCGCAATATGATAACAATCTTTGCCTTCCACTTTAGTCATACCGAGATAAATGATGCTTCTGGATTCAGAAAGCAAATCGTCCACGAAAGTCGGATAGAAGAAATCAGATGCCGGAAATTCAATTCCATACAATTTATTCACCGTATCGATCATGTCGACGATCGGAGCTGTCAGAGGAATGGATGCAAACTGATTGTTCTCGAGGGAATAATAACTCAGTGTTTCTCCGTCATAATAAAGGGACCGCGCACCGCGGTCTCCCTGCGAGCGGATAAGTAATTTATTCGGTCCCTGCATATAGATCTGTTCATCATCCCCATGTTTGACAAGTCCCAGGTGCTCGCTACGGATATCGTAGTTTGATCTTACCATATAATGACAGGAACTCAGGGATCCGATCATCGCAGTCATGCGATCGAGGATAGCAACAGCAATGGTATCAATATTTGTTTTTTGAGCAGATACGCCGCCGGCAGCGGCCAGGCAAAGGAATACACTGAAAAGGAATTTTTTATTCATCTCGTGAATTTTAAATCTTACAGACATGCAATGGCCGCGACAATGTATGGTAAAATGATGCCACGGTTTGTTCACGAGATGTTAACGGGACGATGCGTATTTCAATCTATATGGTTGCTGTATAATTTTGATTTTTCATTTGCATGACTTAGTAGATCACCGAGCATCTTCAGGCAGCTGCTCCAGCCATCCTGATGTCCTGTATAATCCTCCATGGCAGTAAATCCACTATGCACTAACTGCAACTCCGTTCCGTTCTCTTTTGGTACCAGCGTCCACACAATGATTGAATGAAACGGTTTATTGCCTTTGGCAGAATTTTTTCGCCAGGAATAGGAAAGTCTGGCAAATGGTTTTACTTCCAGTACCTCGCAATAAGAATCATTTCCGTAGGGACTCACAAACCGGAATTTGTGTCCCACAACCGGATGAATATCAGTTTTCCCCAGCCATAGTTCCAGCAATTCTGGTTTGGTAAGATACTCCCAAACCTCTTCGGGTGACTGGCTGAATTGCCGTGTTTGTTTTATTTCCTGTTGCATAATAGGTAATTTAAAAGTTACTCAAATATATGTAACTCTTAAGTTACATACCAAATTTATATAAAAAAACAGGAATTCCAATGAGACCAGCCTGACACCCGATAAACATTTGAAAATTTCTGACTTTCTCAATTTGGCTAAACAATTCCTCAATCAGACTAAATCTGATAAAAGTTGTCATATGAACTTTGTTCTATTATTAAAATAAAAAATAATGAACAGAATATTAGGTAAAAACGGTCCATTGGTATCGGCAATCGGTTTGGGATGTATGGGAATGTCCGGTGTGTACGGACAGGGCGATGATAAGGAATCTGTCGCCACCATCGAAAGAGCCCTTGAACTCGGACATAATTTTTTAGACACAGCCGATTTTTATGGAGTAGGTCACAACGAAGAACTGATCTCAAAAGCCATCAAAGGTAAACGCGGCAAGGCCTTCCTCTCTGTAAAAACCGGCCCCTTACTGGCGCCGGGTCCCAACAAATCTCTGCGATTCGCCGGGGTAAACGGACATCCTGACTATATCCGCAACGCAGTCCTCCACAGCCTTCAACGACTCAAGACAGATCACATTGATTTATACACCACCGCAAGAGTTGATCCCAAAGTGCCTATTGAAGACACTGTCGGTGCTTTATCTGACCTGGTTGCAAAAGGCGTTGTCCGCTATATTGGCCTGTCAGAAGCATCTGCCGCAACCATCCGCAAAGCGTCTGCTGTTCACCCCATCACTTCTCTTCAGATTGAGTACTCTCTATGGAGCAGGGACATTGAAGTTGAAGTCCTCCCCACCATTCGTTCACTTGGTATTGGACTGGTTGCCTATTCTCCATTGAGCCGGGGTTTTCTGAGTGGTGAATTTAAAAAACCGGAAGATATCAAAGACAGCCGCGTGAATATGCCACGCTTCATGGGTGAGAACTTCTATAAAAATCTGGATCTGGTAGAAAAGGTCAGAATGTTGGCCATCCAAAAAGGCTGCACTCCATCCCAGTTAGCTAGTGCCTG
>DASSGT010000073.1:0-2417 GCA_035693345.1 Puia sp.
GTGCCTCCTAAAGCGACCGGAAGAAAAATCCGTATGATATCATCGATCATCAGTACATATGTTTCGCCGGAATGCGACAGGTTGTAAAACCTCGGAATTCTGTCAGACGGGATATTGATGATGCATAGTTTTTCCTGACTGAACGTTGTTGCTACAAAGTAGATCTTATTATTTTCGGGTTTGAAAGTGGTGTTGCTGTCTTTTTCCAATACGGTGAATTCCAGGAGACCTGCGATTTTCGCATAAAAAAAATCACTTAAGGGCTGATGGAGAAAGGCCGGGATTTCCTCGTCATACAGGAAAATGATACCCTGACTTATCAGATTTGGTATGATGCTTTTTGTAAGGACGGCTCCGAAACGATGAAGATGACCGTCAATAACTGATTTAATTTCGGAAAGTATGTCGCTTGAATTCTTAAAATCATTTTCCGCTAAAATGGCTGTCATCCTTACGCGATAGAATTCATCCAGATTGGAAGAATAGATGGCCAGGAACTTCAGGCGTTCAAGTACCGGCAAATGTTCCTTTTCGGCTTCGATGAGTACGCGCTCATTAAAGGAAAGCCAGCTCAAATCACGATCGAAAAATGGCGGATTTGTTGATTGAAGCGATAAATTTTCCGTCATAAGACAGCCCCAAACTATATGTTGAATTGGTGACGAATGAGTAACAGGTTCAAAGATTAAGTTAGCACTATTTTCTCTTTCCCATATTACACTTCCATACTTCCATACTTCCATTCTTCCATACTTATCTTTAATATGCCGCTGTAAATCGTTTTTTCTGATGTTTGGGAGCTTCAATTTCGTCTGCAATGACAACTGCGACATCTTCGCCTGACAGAAGGCTTCTTCCTTCTTCATTGAAAACAGGATAATCGGTTCCCAGGCGATACTTTCCCTTTCTGCCTGTTGTAATTCCCGGATGCATTTCAAGAGCCGGACTAAAAACAGTCCAATTCAGGTCTTTTTCCTTTTTTACGATATTATAATAGTCCCTCGCAGCACTGGCTCCTGCTTTTATTTCGGCCGGGAAATCAGGAGTGTCTACTGCCTGAAGGCCCTCTGCTACAAACAGGCTTCCTGCCCCGCCAATCACAATATATCGTTTCACGCCTGCAAGCTTTACCGCCTGTTGAATGGATTGAGCACCTTTCAGATAGTCATCATAAATGTTTGGATTCGTCCATCCCGGATTAAATGCACTTACCACCACATCATAACCTTTTATGGCTTTGACTAATTCATTTACATTTAAAACGTCACTCTTTATAAAAGTCAGGTTTTTTTTATCCGATACTTTTGCTTCTCTGGATATGCCCAAAACTTCATGGTTTCTGCTGACTAATTCATTTGTAATGTGGGTGCCGACAAATCCTGTGGCTCCTATAACTGCGACTTTCATTTCTTTATTTTTTATTGATGAATAATAAGCAAAGTAATATCTTTAGTAGTTACCAATTGATATGGATTACCCTTTAGTAACTAATTACCAAATGGTAACTACCTTCTTAAAAAATTGAAAGAATGAAGAGAAATCGTCAGCTGACTGAACATTGTTTAAAGTTTGTTGTGGGTGTTAAAGATGTACAGGATATCATGAATGGTAAATGGAAATATTCCATTGTAGCCGCTTTATTCTATACTGAAAAGATGCGATTCATGGAACTGAAAAATCATATCAGTGACATTTCTCCCAAGGTTTTGTCCAGTGAATTGAAGGATCTTGAAATGAATCATCTTGTAAAACGAACCGTCTGTAATACCAAGCCCGTTACGGTGGAATATGAGCTCACTGAATTGGGCAGGAGTTTTAACGGTATCATTGAGGCCATGGGAATCTGGGGTATGAAATATCGAAAGTCAGTATTAAGTAAATAGTTTCTTCTGAACTACGAATTCGAATGATATCGATGGCATTTCACCAGATGATCATTCACCATACCGATTGCCTGCATGAAAGCGTAACAAATTGTAGAGCCGACAAATTTAAAACCCCTTTCATAGAGCGCTTCACTCATAGCGTCTGAATGCGCAGTTCTTGGTGGAATTTGTTTTATATCCTTCCAGCTGTTTTGGATTGTTTTATAGTCTGAGAACTGCCAGATGAATTTGTCAAAAGAGCCCAGCTCCTTTTGAACCTCCATAAACATTTTTGCATTATGAACGGTACCCGCAACTTTTAATTTGTTTCGGATGATCCCTTCATTACCCAGCAGTTTTTGAATCTTCTTCTCTGTATACCTGGCGATTTTCTCCGGCTGAAAGTTATCAAAGGCCTTCCTGAAATTTTCCCTTTTGTTCAGGACCGTATTCCAGCTCAATCCCGCCTGGAAGGTATCCAGAACCATAAACTCAAATAGCTTTCTGTCATCATGTACCGGAATTCCCCATTCTTCGTCATGATATTTGATC
>DASSGT010000074.1:0-3620 GCA_035693345.1 Puia sp.
ACCAATATATCACCCACAGATATCTGGAAACTCAGTGATCCCAATATCAAACCGCAACAGGGACAACAAATCTCGCTTGGATATTATAAAAATTTCAATTCGAACAGCATTGAGACTTCAGTAGAAATTTATTATAAAAGAATGCAGGATTATCTGGATTATAAAAACGGAGCGAATTTGCTGTTGAACCATCACCTGGAAACGGATGTATTTGAAACTGAAGGGAAAGCATATGGCATTGAATTCCTGATCAGGAAATTGACGGGAAAAATCAACGGATGGATCAGTTATACCTATTCCAGAACCTTTCTGCGCCAGGACGATCCGCTGGCTGGTCAATTGGTAAATGGCGGAAATTATTACCCCGCGAGTTTTGACAAACCCAATATGATAAACTTTATCGGCAACTATCGCTTCTCCCATCGTTACAGCGCTTCACTGAATATTGTATATAGTACAGGCCGGCCCATTACATTACCAATCGGCGTGGTGCATGAAGGAGGTACTACAATTCCTATTTATTCCGACAGAAATCAATATCGTATACCGGATTATTTCAGGACGGACATTTCCATCAATATGGAAGGCAATTCAAAAAAGGATCAGACATTTCATAATTCCTGGTCGGTGGGCGTTTACAATCTCACAGGAAGACAAAATGTTTATTCTGTTTACTTCGTCCAGGAAAACGGTCAGGTGAAGGGTTATCAGCTTTCGATTTTCGGGACTCTGATACCGTTTATAACTTATAATATTCGATTCTAACGTGTTCTGTAAAATATTCAAATATGGAATAATTGGGATGATTTTTTTCAGCTTTTACAGCTGCAGGAAATCGTATGCACCACCGGAGGTCAATGCAAATCATAAGTTTCTGTCGGTCGACGGACTGATCAATACAGGACCTAACAATTTCAGCACGTTCAAACTGACCAGATCACAAGACCTTTCGGATACAGTTCCTTCTATCCCTGAAAGAGGAGCTACGGTTACCATCAAAGATGGAACCGGAGCAAGTTACCCGCTGACTGATACAGGATCAAATGGTATTTATGTGAGTACGGAGTTATCGCTGAATCCCACACAAGAATATACTTTATCAGTCGTAACGGCCGATGGAAATCAGTATGCATCTAATCCGGTCAAATCAAAGCAACCACCACCGATCGACAGCCTGAACTGGACACTTGGGTTTGATGGTGCAGCTAATACACAGGCGATAAATATTTTTGTAAATACGCATGATCCAACCAATAGAACACGCTTTTACCGATGGGATTTTATAGAAACCTGGGCGCATGAATCGCTTTACAGGACTTTTTATTTGATTCAGAACAAAAGAATTGTTTATGTGTCCGATTCAAACCAACACCCCTGGCATTGCTGGACTAATGCGCCTTCGACAAATATTCTCCTGGGTTCTTCCGGTGGATTGAGTGCTGATGTTATTTCTCAGTCACTTATTACCAAAATATATCAGAATGACCCGCGTCTGGATATAAAATACAGCATACTTGTTAAGCAATACGCGATAGACTCATCGGCGTACGATTATTGGAAGCTGGTTCAGAATCAATCGGAGTCTCTGGGCGGTTTGTTCGATATCCAGCCCGCACAACTCATGGGAAATATTCGCAATCTGAAAGTACCCGCTGAACCGGTATATGGTTTTGTTTCGGCTTCCGGCGTACAACAACAAAGAATATTCATCAGCAACCAGGATCTGCCAGGATGGAAATCTGTTACGACACAAGAATGCAAAGAGGACATTTTTACACCACAGCCACTTCAGGGACAGGATCTTTTTGGCTATTATAACATCGATCCAAATTTTACATTCTTACGTTTTGATATCGACTCCAATGGGATTCCCGTTCAGATTTTAATAACACCCGCTTGTATCGACTGCACATTTCAGGGTGGTTCAAATATAAAGCCTCCATTTTGGCAATAAAAATCAGATTATGATACACTTTACAATTTATAATATCAGATGTTAAACTTGCGGAAGGAAATTGTAAAATATTCTTTAGTTTTTTTGACGGTCTGTATCATTTCAGACTGCAGGAAATCGTATGCACCCCCGGAGATCAATACCAATCATCTGTATCTTACGGTAGATGGCCTGATCAATATTACTCCCAACAGCATCAGCAGTTTCAGGCTAACCAGGTCGCAAAGACTTTCCGACACTTTCCCTTCCATTCCCGAATTAGGTGCAACTATAAATATTATAAACGCGGCTGGCATTAGTTATCCCCTGGCTGATACGGGCTCTAATGGTATTTATGTAAGCGATGCGCTCTCTCTGTATCCCACACAACAGTATATATTATCAGTTACAACAGCAGATGGCAACCAGTATATCTCGGATTCGATAACTCCAAAACAATCTCCCCCGATAGATAGTGTGATATGGACCCTCGGATTTGATGATGTGGCCAATACAGAGGCTGTAAATATTTTTGTGGATACGCATGATCCCTCACGCAATACTCGGTTCTATCGATGGGATTTTATTGAAACCTGGGAGCATGAGTCTCTTTCCATGACCCCTTATCTGGTTCAGGACAAAATAATTACGCTTGTTTATGACCCTGCGCGACATAACTGGCATTGTTGGTCCAATGCTGCATCGACCAATATCCTGCTGGGGTCCTCTGGGGGATTGAGTGCTGATATCGTATCCCGGGCACCCATTGCCAGAATATATCAGAATGATACGCGGATGGATGTTAAATACAGCATCCTGGTCAGGCAATATGCTTTAGACGCACCGGCATATGATTACTGGCTGCAGGTGCAAAAACAATCCGAGTCGCTGGGCGGTTTGTTTGATATTATACCCGCACAGCTGACAGGAAACATGCACAATCTGAAAGCGCCTGCTGAACCGGTTTATGGTTATGTTTCTGCTTCTTCAATTCAGGAGAAAAGAATATTTATCAGCAATCAGGATGTTGGGGGCTGGAAGTCAATACAACATTGCAGACAGGAAGCATATCTAGTGGATACGCCCAGGGAAGATTCTTTGTTTTACTACAACAACGACCCGAATTTTACTTTCGACCATTTTGGCAGCATTTCATCTTTTCAGCCTGGCGGGAAAATAAAGGGCCCTTATCAGTTTTCAAGTTCACTTGACTGTCTCGATTGTACCTATCAAGGCGGTTCAACCATCAAACCCCCATTCTGGCAATAATAAACTGACTATGAAAAAAATTGCTGCGTTTATTCTGCTTTTTGTAAATGGATATCACCTGCTGGCCCAGGAGCTGAACACGGATAGTCTCAAACAAAAGTTTCATTCCTATCAGCTCAGTGTGCCCCAGGAAAAAATATATATACATACGGACAAAACTTTTTATCTGACCGGCGAGACCATCTGGCTGAAAGCGTATCTGGTAGATGCTTCTTTTCACCGGCCGCTGGGAGTAAGCAGTATCGGTTATGTAGAAGTTTTGAATAGGGACATGAAGCCGGTGTTGCAGGCAAAAATTGCAATGAAAAAAGGTTTTGGAAATGGATACCTGGTCATCCCCGGCTTTCTTAATTCAGGAAACTATGTATTACGGGCGTATACAAACTGGATGAAAAACTTTTCGCCTGATTTTTATTTT
>DASSGT010000075.1:0-5716 GCA_035693345.1 Puia sp.
TTATCAACGAAGCCGTCTTATGGGAATATTTTGGAGCTGAAACTGAAAATGTAAAGTCAATTTATTTTGAAGAAACCAAACAGGGCAGATTCGATATCCGGGATTTCGTAAATACACAAAGAAAAGTTGCCGATTATTTCGAAGAGAGAACAACAGAACCCATTGATATTTTATGCAGGGAAGTATTAATGAACCTGATTTCAAACCTGATCCTTTTTGAAGTGGATGGATCAGAAGGAAAACAATTTCATTTTCGAATTTCCATGGAGTCAACGTCCTCCTTCCGCTATCTTGACTGGCATTTGCAAAACCAGCTGCGGGACCTGTATGTAAATTATTTTTACCGTCGACAGGATAATTTCTGGAAGAAAGAAGCTATGAAAAAACTTCCGCTATTAAAAAGATCTACCAATATGCTGGTCTGCGGGGAAGATCTGGGCATGGTGCCTTCCTGTGTTCCCGATGTGATGAAAGAGACCGGAATACTCAGTCTCGAAATACAGCGCATGCCGAAAGATATTACAAAGGAATTTTTCAATCCGGCTTCTGCGCCTTATTTGTCTGTCGTTACACCTTCCACTCATGACATGAGTACGATCAGAGGCTGGTGGGAAGAAGACCGGGCAAAAACTCAGAAATTCTTTAATGAAGAATTGGGGCAATGGGGTGAAGCACCTTATTTCTGCGATGCCTGGATCAATAAAGCCATCGTGCAGCAACATCTTCATTCTCCTGCCATGTGGAGCATCTTTCAGCTTCAGGATTTACTGGGTATGGATGAAAATATAAGAAGGGAAAATCCAAATGACGAGAGAATTAACGTACCCGCGATTTCGAATTATTACTGGCGGTACAGGACACATATTTATATTGAAGATCTCCTTAAAGCAAAATCATTTAATGAACAACTCAGGGAAATGATCAAATCATCCGGCAGATAATGAACCCGATGAAAATCCAGCACCTTCCTTATAATCTGAAGTTTAAATATCCATTTACCATTTCAAAGGGAACGAAAACGCATCAGCCGACCCTGGTCGTCAGTATCGAACAATTTGGACTGACGGGTTATGGAGAAGCTCCGGCGATTACCTATTACGGAATTTCAGTAGAGAAAATGATCGCAGATCTGGAATTAAAAAAACCGGTCATAGAAAAATTTGCTTTTACTCATCCTTCCCGGTTCTGGCATTTTCTTCATCACCTGATTCCTGACAATCCGTTCCTCGTTTGCGCGCTGGATATTGCTGCGTGGGATCTTTATGGCAAACTGGAGAGAAAACCTTTGTACAGCTGCTGGAAATTAAATATCAGTGAAGGGCCGCTTACAGATTACACGATTGGCATAGACAGTGTGGAAAAAATGCTTCTTAAAATGCAGGAAAAACCCTGGCCCATATATAAAATAAAACTGGGTACGCCGGAAGATATTCAAATCATCCGTGCGCTGAGAAAAAATACGGATTCCGTTTTGCGAGTGGATGCAAACGCAGGATGGAATCTTCAGGAGGCTCTTGATCTGATACCGGCCCTGTATGAATGCGGTGTGGAATTCATCGAACAACCCCTGGCAAAGGATAATGTGGAAGGCATGCGGGTCCTATTCGAAAAATCACCGGTACCCGTCATTGCAGATGAGTCCTGTGTCTTCGAGGAGGATGTGGAGAAATGTCACGGTTTGTTTCATGGCGTCAATATCAAACTGACCAAATGCAGTGGTATTACACCCGCGCTGCGCATGATTGAAACCGCAAGGAAACTGGGCATGAAAGTCATGGCGGGCAGCATGAATGAAAGTAGTATCGGATCGGCTGCCATCGGACATCTGTTGCCCCTGCTGGATTATGTTGATATGGATGGAACGCTTTTGCTGGATGAGGATGTTGCCGGCGGATTAAAAATTGAAAATGGTAAGGTAACCCTTTCGGGAAAACCTGGTCTTGGCATTGAATATATCGGATTACCTTTGATTCCGTAAAATGTAAAAGATGGCGGAAGAATTAATAATAAAAAGAGGAACCAGGGAAGAACAATACCTGGAACTGATCCCGCAGATCGCAGGACTGTTAGAAGGTGAGCCGGACCTAATCGCCAACATGGCCAACATAACAGCTGCGCTAAAAGAACAATTCGGCTGGTTGTGGATTGGATTCTACATTGTTAAGGATAATGAACTGGTGCTTGGACCATTTCAGGGACCGATCGCATGCACGAGAATAAAAAAGGGCCGGGGAGTCTGCGGGGCAGCCTGGGAACAAATGAAAACAATTATTGTTGAAGATGTCAATCAGTTTCCCGGACATATTACCTGCAGCAGTTTATCCAAATCAGAAATCGTTCTTCCCCTGATCCGTAATAATGAAGTCGTTGCAGTATTGGATGTGGACCACTCACTGTATGCAACCTTTGATAAAACAGATGAATTATTCCTTTCGGAAATTATCGGCCTGATCGTTTTTTAAAATAAATTAAACAAACGTTTAATTATTATCAGGATATCTTATTTTTGCATTCCATTGCTTGCTTCCGGCTACCATGAAGTTGCTTTTTTGAGAGCAGACTTCGATTATTTTTCACATTTATGAAAAGAATTATTCTATTTATACCAGTAATGATTTTACTGGTTTCGGCCAATGCACAATCAAGGGATAGCTCCAGTACAAAGACGCTGGAAGATTGCATCAAATATGCATTGGATAATCAAACAAATATTCGTCAGGCACTGATCGACGAACAAATCACAGATCGCGAAATCAAATCCCAGCTCTCAGAATGGTATCCTCAGATTAATTTCTCCGGAAATTACCAATACAATTTTCAAAAACCAGTTAGTATTTTTAATGGAGCAGCTTCCCCTATTGGAACGACTAATCAGTCGGGGGCCTATTTTGGGCTGAATCAAAATATTTTTAACAGGGATGTGATCGTTGCACAACAATCAGCAAAAGATGTCAGGCTGAGTGCAAAACAAAATACAATCAATTTCCGGATTGCAGTGGTTGCAAATGTCAGTAAGGCATTTTTTGACGTACTACTTTCAAAACAACAGATTTCCCTGCTTGATACCGATATTGTTCTGTTAACCAGAAGTCTGAAGGATGCTTATAATCAATATAAAGGCGGCATCGTGGATAAAACAGATTACCAGCGTGCTACCATTACCCTGAATAATGCAAATGCAAGTCGAAAAACAGCATTGGAAACGCAGAAGTCCAGGTTGGCCATTTTGAAATTATATATGAGTTATCCAACAAATGCGTCATTGGAAGTGGTTTTTGACAGTGCCCGTATGAAAGCAGAAGTATTGTCATTCGACACGCTGCAGGAAGTGGATATCAAGAACCGCATCGAATTTCAACAGCTGGTTACTGAAAAGCGGTTGTATGAGTATAACCTGAAATATTATAAATGGGGTTTTCTGCCAACTGTATCAGCATTCGGCGAATACAATATGAATTATTATAATAATCAGTTCAAGGATCTTTACCAGAATAACTTTCCGAATTCTTATGCAGGTTTGTCGGTCACTGTACCACTTTTTACCGGAACGAAACGAATCCAACAGGTTCGGATAGCTCAATTGCAAATAGACCGGTTGAATTATAATTTCATTTCACTGGCAGACTCCATCCGAACACAATATGTTGAGGCCCTGTCATCATTTAAAGCAGATCTCAACAACTATTATGAGCAAAAAGCGAATATGGATCTGGCCCGTGAAGTGTATAATATCATACAACTGCAATACAGATCGGGTATAAAAACCTATCTGGATGTTGTTGTTGCAAACAATGATCTGTTTGCGGCTCAGGTGAACTATACGAATGCGATATTCCAGGTACTCAGTGACCGGATAGATGTTGAAAGAGCGCTGGGGACTCTAAAATATAATTATTAATCTTCCTTTTATGAATTATAAATCGTTTCTATTACTATTATTCACGGCCGCTTTATTTTCTTGCAGCCATCCGGCAGCTCCGCCACCACCTCCGCCAACGGCAGTAAATGTATATACCGTAAAAAAGGGAAGTGCACAATATTATAATTCTTACCCTGCAACTATAACATCAGTAAATGAGGTGGAAGTGAGGCCGCAGGTTGCCGGTTATATTACGGGCATATTTTTCAAAGAAGGACAATACGTTGAAAAGGGTCAAAAACTTTACTCTATCGATGCACAGCAATATCGCGGGGCTTACGAACAGGCTGTTGCGCAATTGCACGCCACTGAAGCCAACCTCAGTAAACTTCAGCAGGATGCTGACCGTTATGAAGAGCTGGGAAAGCAGGACGCCATCGCTCAACAGACTGTACAGCATGCGGTGGCCGATTTGGAAGCAGGAAAAAAACAAGTTGATGCAGCGAAGGCAAACGTCAGTGCATTGGAGGTAAACCTGCGTTATTCAACGATCTATGCTCCGCTTTCCGGAACGATTGGCATATCACAGGTTAAAATAGGAGCTTCGGTTTCTCCGGGTTCTACTCTGTTAAATACGATTTCATCGGATAACCCGATTGCTGCAGACGTTGCTCTGGATGAAACGCTGATTCCGTTTATTGAAAAAGAAAGCAGAGACAACAAGTTGATTGCTGATTCCATTTTTACACTCACCCTTTCAGATCAGTCCAGGTATCCTTATCCAGGTACCATTTATATTATTGATCGCGCGGTGGATCCACAGACTGCTACTATTAAAATACGGTTGCAATTTCCAAATCCGACAAATTTTCTGAGAGCCGGTATGTCGGCGAATTTGAAAGTTTTGAATAACAGTGGTGCAGAAACGATTTTGATTCCTTACAGAGCCGTAATCGAACAGATGGCTGAATATTTTGTATTTACGGTAAATGATGACTCTGTAACCCAGAAAAAAATATTTATCGGTCAGCAGATCAGGGATATGGTGGTCGTTAAATCGGGGCTTGAAGAAAATGAACTCATCGTAGTGGATGGAGTGCAAAAGTTAAAGAACGGAGCCAAAGTTAAAGTGGCAGCACCCGCATCACCCGGGGCTGATTCAACGGGTCATCCGAAAGCAGATTCGTCAAAAAGAAAATCATCGTAATCCGATAACAGTATGATTGCAGATACTTTTATTAAAAGGCCGGTTACGGCCATTGTCGTCTCCATCGTCCTTGTTTTGGTCGGGCTATTGGCATTAAACAGTTTGCCTGTAAGCCAGTATCCTGATATCACTCCGCCCACTGTTCAGGTAACCAGTAATTTTATCGGCGCGGATGCCCAGACTGTAGAGCAGACAGTCACGACCCCTATTGAAATTCAGGTGAACGGAACACCTGGTATGGCGTATATGCAGAGTAACAGTACGAATAATGGTCAATCTACCATCACTGTTACTTACGAAGTCGGAGCAGATGTAAATACCGGTATGCTGGATGTTCAAAATCGTGTTGGCATCGCAACACCTTCTTTGCCGGAAGAAATAAAAAGACTGGGTGTTACAACCAGAAAAAGAAATCCCAGTATCCTTTTGCTTGTAGCCATTTACGCACCCAAGGGAACACATGCGGTAACCTTTCTGGATAACTACACGAACATCTTTGTAAGAGATGTATTACTTCGTGTGAAAGGGGTAGGGGATGTGTTTAGCCGTGCAGATGATTTTAGCATGCGCATCTGGCTCAAGCCGGATAAGCTGGCACAACTGGGCCTTACATCGTCTGATATAACCAATGCCTTGCAGGAACAAAATGT
>DASSGT010000076.1:0-4152 GCA_035693345.1 Puia sp.
ATTATCCCTTAAACGGGCTGCTTCCATAAAATCCAGATCCCTTGCAGCTTTTTCCATTTCCTTCTTGATTTTCGAAATGGCTTTTTCCATTTGAGGAATGGTTTTATATTCTGTTTCTTCTTCTGCAGCCACTATAACGAGATCCTGATCCCCGGCAATTGCATAAGGATTTTTCTCATCAAACCCCTTAATGTCAAGAACAGAAGTTGAAGCAAATACATCCTGTCTGGATTTTAAAATGGTTTTTGGTGTGATGCCATGGGCTTCATTATACCGAAGTTGTTTCTCACTGCGGCGATTGGTTTCATCAATGGTCCGTTGCATACTCTCTGTCATTTTATCTGCATAAAAGATCACGAGACCGTTTACATTGCGTGCCGCGCGACCCGCTGTCTGCGTGAGCGAACGTTCGTTTCTTAAAAATCCTTCCTTATCTGCATCCAGAATGGCGACCAGTGTAACTTCCGGCAGATCCAATCCTACCCTGAGAAGATTAACGCCTACCAGCACATCAATTTCGCCTAATCTGAGCTGACGCAGAATTTCTACTCTTTCAAGCGTTTCCACTTCGCTGTGAATATACTTGGATTTGATGTTGAGCCTATGCAGATATTTATCCATTTCTTCTGCCATGCGTTTGGTAAGGGTTGTTACCAGCACACGGCCACCCTTTGCAATCCGTTTATCGATTTCATCCAAAAGATCGTCAATCTGATTCACACTGGGTCTGATTTCAATGGGAGGATCCAGTAAGCCTGTCGGCCTGACCACCTGCTCAACCACGACACCACCGCATTTCTCGAGTTCATAATCCCCGGGAGTTGCTGAAACATAAATGGTTTGGTCTGTCATGGTCTCGAATTCATGGAAATTCAATGGCCGGTTATCCAAAGCAGAAGGCAGTCTGAACCCGTAATCGACAAGTATCAGTTTTCTGCTTCGGTCACCTCCATACATTCCGCTGACCTGGGGAATGGTCTGGTGGCTCTCATCAACAACGCATAAAAAATCTTTCGGGAAATAATCCAGCAAGCAGAATGGCCTGGTCCCTGGTTTTCTGCGATCAAAAAACCGTGAATAATTTTCAACTCCGTTACAATATCCCAGTTCGCGAATCATTTCAACATCAAAATTCACCCGTTCACTCAGGCGCTGGGCCTCGATAAATTTGCCACTGTTTTTAAAATAAGTCACCTGCGCAGCCATTTCATCCTGAATCTCTGCCAGCACCTGCGTGATCATATCTTTGGGCGCTAAATACAGATTGGCAGGAAAAACGGCGGCATTATCCATCGGCATGATACGCTTACCCGATTTTAATTCAAAACTTTCTATTTCTTCGATCTGATCGCCGAAGAAGGCGATGCGATATCCATAATCCAGGTAAGGCAGATTGATATCTATGGTATCACCCTGCACACGAAAAGTTCCTCTCTTGAATTCGAATTGATCGCGGGAGTATAATGAATTGACAAGTGCATGCAAAAATCCCTGGCGTGAGATGGTTTGTCCGCGTTTTATCCGAACGATTCCATTTTCGAATTCTTCCGGATTACCAATTCCATAGATACAACTTACAGAAGCGACAACAATAATGTCACGACGCCCGCTAAGTAGTTGCGTGGTTGCCTGCAAACGAAGTTTATCCAGTTCTTCATTTATGGAAAGATCCTTTTCAATGTAGGTATCACTCACAGGCATATATGCTTCTGGCTGATAATAATCGTAGTAAGAGACAAAGTAACCGACCGCATTTTCAGGAAAAAACTGTTTAAATTCTCCATAAAGCTGGGCTACCAGTGTTTTGTTATGCGTAAGAACCAGTGTGGGTCTTTGAACCTGTTCGATCACTTTCGCAATGGTGAATGTTTTACCTGAACCCGTGACACCGAGCAGCGTCTGATATTTTTCTCCCTCCAGAAGGCCTTTCGTCAACTGATGAATTGCGTCTGGCTGATCGCCGGCAGGTGTATATGCTGAATGAACTTTAAACGCCATTTTTTATCGTTTAGAGAACCTGTAAGTTAAGGTTTTTGAAAGAAATTTTTAAGGCTTGATGCCCTGGAATGAACGTTGGAAACGGCTATTTGAAAACCATGGAGTCTGGTCAGCCGATCATTTCTGAAAACTGACTACCTTGTCTTTTTTTTCATCTGTTTACCGGACTTGTTAAAAGGATCCCAGCTAATTTTTATTTTTCCATCATCCCCTTTTTGTGCGCGGAGACGGGCACTGACACCGGTCTTACTAAAGATACCCTTGTTGACCAGTACGGAATCTTTATTTGCCTTCAGATTACTGAGCGGGACCTGGATACTCAGATCAGGACCCGTTTTTGTATTATAAACTCCTTCAACAAACATCGTCATCACTGAGGATCGGATTTCCATCCGGTTAACGGTAATATTGTCGCCATTTATTTCCAGCAAATCATGCAGATCTGCAAACTGAATATCAGAAAAATTTCTGCTTTTGAAAACAGTCTGCTGGATTTTTTGTACGGGTTCAAAGTTGACCAGCTGGCCATCATGCAAATTAAATTTGACAAATCCTTTCAGCTCTCCCGGGATGATCTGGGCCTTGGTCGTGAGCCCTCCCTGCATGGTTACATCGGCTGTTAAAGTACCTCCGATATTTTTATCAGTAGGAGATTTCAGGCCGAAATTATTAAAGGCATAAAAAATCTTACTCACATTCACGTTTTGCAATTGGGCTTTGAAAGAAAATGGGTTTGATGCGGGCAGATTTTGCAGTATTCCCTGTATCGAGATACTCCCGCCTGCATGTTGCAGCCTGATTTTTTTCAGGTTGATAGCATTGTCGTTCATTTCGAGATTTGCTGTCAGATTATCTGCATTAAATTTTTTATAGATCAATTGTTTGGCACCAAGATCAAGATTGAAATTAGCCGACTCCAGCAAAGCTGTGAATTGCGTCAGTGTCTGCGCAAGGGAAGACTTTTTTTTCTTCGGAGCCGCTTTCACTTTTATAGGTTTCAGATAGGATATAAAATCATTCAGGTTTAATTTGTTTGACCGGACATTCCAGTCAATCGTCAGTTTATTGTTTTTCTGATTGATCAGATAGAATACCGATTTTATTTTTCCATTCATCAACAGATCGGAATTGCCGGCGTTGAGGCTTAATTGTTCGATTGATATGTCTTTATTTAGGAAGCGGACATTTCCCTGGCCATTTACAAATTGCAGATTTCGGGGGATGTAATCCAGGCCTGCAGAATCCATTCTGAAAGTGCCGTTTATGGAGCGTAAACTGTCATAGTCCTTTTCAAGGGAGCCACTATAATTCAGGTCTATTTTACCGGAACCTTTTGTAAAGGCAAGCGTGTTTTCATCCAGCAGACTATTCATACTCTGTAGCGGGAAATTTGAAACAATATGAGTATTCATTCTTGGATGAATCAGGTCACGGATAACGACTGAATCACAATGAAAACCAATTTTTTCCCATTCAGCTTTCAAAGGCGAAAATGCATCACGGTATTTGAATCCTCGTGCCCCTTGCCCTTTATCTCTTCGTTATTAAAAGTCGCCGTGAAAGATGCATTATTGAAATTTACAATCGGGGTTGTGATATTCCTCTTTTCAACATTGAGTCGTAAATGAATGAGGGGAGTCTTATATTCCGGTTCGGAATTATCCAGGCTGCCGGTTAAATGAGTAATGGTTTCTGAAATATCATAGGCATCCAGCTTGAGACGGATATTTGTCGCCAGGAAGGAAGACGCTTTTCGGAATGGCAGATTGTTGGTTTCCCATGACAATAGGAAGGGAGTCGGCACTTCTGCCAGATAAAATTTTCCTGTAAATACAAAAGGCTGGTGATCGACTGCAATTTTGATTTTTTCAAATTGCAGAATTTTGGAATCTTTATTAAACTCAATCTTAAATTTCCCAACCACCGATTTGCCCTCCAGATAAGGACCCTTTTCAGGATTGAATACCATTCGCTGCACTTTACAATCGAGAGCAACATCTATTTTAAGAGCTCCGTTTTCGGGATTTCCATGTATAATGCACTCCAGGTAATTAATATGATAACCAAAAAATTTATTCGCTTCTTTTTTATCAACAGCCAGGCTTCCGTTATTGATTTCAAGGATCGGATAGTCCGGATTTTTAGGAGCATCTT
>DASSGT010000077.1:0-2338 GCA_035693345.1 Puia sp.
TAATACGGGTGCATCCTTATCTGTATGAGATTCGCTTATTTGTCTTGCCAGATTTTTTCCGGCTTCAAATTCATTGTCTTTTATTGGTCCTTCATAAAAAATTTCAAAGAAAGGTGTATCGGATGATATGAAAGCTCCGCCTGCGAGTGCACCGGAGTAAGAGAGAAAATGATTGGTGACAATTCCGGTGGTGGTACAACCCAGAAATTTTGGATTGTCTCCCATGACCGATCTGATACCCTCCATGACCGAATCAATTTTATGATGGGGCGTCGCAAATAAAAGGAACAGCGTCTCGTCGGACAAGCTGCTTTCATTCGTCGCCATCTTTGCGATTTCGACACCGGCCTCAAAAGAATTTTCATTTTGACTATAACCGGTTCCAGCCTTTATTTTAGTTGTTGAAGGAGCGGTAATCATGTTTTTGATTTTAGCTAATGAATATACGTCTTTTTTTGCGCGGTTGATCCGGACATCACCTAAGAATTGTTTTTACATAAAAGCTTATATTACAATAGATTTTTCCCTATTCAATTTTCCGCAGCCATGTCACAACAACGGCATCTCGCCGCTATTCTGTTTACTGACATTGTAGGTTATACTGCTCTTATGCAGGAAGACGAACATAAAGCAGTAGCATTAATCAAACATTATAGCTCCTCACTGGATAAGAACGTCATTTCTCACGGAGGAAGGGTGTTGAATTATTATGGTGACGGAAGCCTTTGTACATTTCCAAGCGCCACGGAGGCTGTTATCTGTGCTTTGGAATTGCAAAGAGATTTACAGTCAGATCCGTTTGTACCTCTCCGAATCGGTCTGCATGTGGGTGAAGTATTTTTTGAAGAGGGTCAGGCATTGGGTGATGGTGTAAATATCGCTTCCCGCATACAGTCCCTGGGACAGGCCAACACTATTCTGTTTTCAAAAGAGATTCATGATAAAATAAAAAATCAACCGGAATTTAAATCTGTTTTTTTAGGAAAATTTGATTTTAAAAATATCGACGATAGCGTCGATGTATATGCACTTTCAAATGAAGGTCTCCATGTTCCCCGGAAGGAACAGATGAGCGGGAAGTTAAAGAGAGACGGGTCGAAGAATCCTAATGCCGTTCGAAAAATTATTTTAGGGACCGCCTCTTTGCTTGTACTGGCTGGCTTAAGTGTTTTTGCCTATTTAAAATATGATAGTGTCAAGGAACAGAAGGTAAAAAATTCAATCGCTGTGATGCCTTTTAGAAATAATTCCAGCGATATCAGTCAGCAATACTTTGCAGACGGCATGATGGATGAAGTCCTTCATCATCTATACAAAATTGGCGGCCTGAATGTCATATCCAAAACCTCTTCCAAAGCCTATAAGGATTCAAAAAAAACGGCAAAAGAAATTGTCAGTGAACTGGGCGTGGGAAATCTCCTGGAGGGCAGTGTATCAAAGGACGGGGATTCCATCCGGATTTTCGTTGACCTGATAAACGGTAAAACTGACGAACATTTGTGGGCAGAGACTTATATCCGGAAGATCAAAGATGTATTTACCATACAAAGCGATATAGCCCAGCGGATAGCGGCGGCACTCAAATTAAAAATCGATGCGGAAACCAAAGAGAGAATTGAATATGTGCCAACCGAAAACACGAGTGCTTACACGACCTATCTGAAGTCCACTGAAAAATATGCACATAACGATACCATTGCCTGGAGAAAATTATTGGAAGAAACCATTCAATCAGATTCCAATTTTGCACCTGCATATGCTGATCTTGGTTTATATTTGCTGCTGATGGGAATCTATGACGGAAAATTAAATGCAAAACAGGTTACGGCCAATGCTCTTCCTCTTTTAAGAAACGCCATCCGGCTCGATAGCAATCTTGCATCTGCGAGAAACTACATGGCACAGGTACACACATGGTACGATTGGGATTTCAAGGCAGCAAATAAAGAATGGATTAAATTTCATCAGTTGAATCCTTCCGGTGCTGTATGGGCAGATAACTATAATGATTTTTTGAATTCCTCGGGAAGATTTCAAGAGGCATTGGATTTTTGTCAGAAAAACAGGGCCATTGATAAGAGTAACAGTGGTTACTGGCAGGCGTTAGCTATCACTTATTATTACATGAATAATCCGGAAAAGTCGCTGATGATATTAGATACTGCATCCCAGTATTTTAAAATGAGTGATAATCCCAATTTGTATTGGACAAGAGCGCTGTCTCTTATCCTGCTGGGTAAATATCAACAGGCGATGGATAATTTAAATAAGTATTTTGAGTCAGATCACGATCTGATAAAAGTTCCAAGATGGCTATCTTTATTATCAATCACTTACT
>DASSGT010000078.1:0-2382 GCA_035693345.1 Puia sp.
GGAATGGGAGAAGGATTTTGAACCGGTGACCGTTAATCATTTTTGTGCGATCCGGGCTCATTTTCATAAAGCGGTTCCCCAAGTAAAATATGATATCATCATCACGCCGAAAATGAGTTTTGGCACCGGGCATCATGCGACGACCTATATGATGATTGCGGCGATGGAACATCTCGATTTGCAGCAAAAATCAGTTTTGGATTTCGGCACCGGTACCGGGGTGTTAGCCATCCTGGCCTGTAAAATGGGAGCAGACCCGGTGATGGCGATTGATTCGGATGAGTTAAGTATTGATAATGCCCGGGAAAATATAGCGGTCAATGACTGTGAGAAGGTCAAGGTCGAACTCAAAGATTCCCTGACAGGAACCGGCCGGTTTGATATTATTCTGGCCAACATCAATCTGCGGGTAATACTGGAAAACATGGATTCCATACGACAACATTTGAATCAAACAGGCGTTCTGATAGGTAGCGGTGTCCTGGAATCTGACAAAGAAAAAATCAGGGAACTGGCCACTGCTGCCGGTTTTACTTTTGAATTGCAGATGATCAGGGACAACTGGATGAGTTTCAGTTTAAAAAATCATCAGTTCTAAGTAAAATCATCGGCGTTTGATCGCTTTTTTTAACTAATTTTGAAATCCAAGCACTCCTAGCCGTCCATGAAGGAAGTTCTATTTATTCTATTTGCTTACCTGATAGGTTCTATACCGACGGCTGTATGGATAAGTCGTTATTTTTTTGGTGTGGATATCCGTGATTATGGCAGTGGAAATGCAGGTGCCACCAATACATTTCGTGTACTTGGATCCAAATGGGGCTGTATTGTAATGTCCGTGGATGTTTTAAAAGGATTCATTGCTACAAGCCTTTATATATTATTACCCTTTTACATGCATAATGAATGGGACAGGACCAACCTGATGGTCGGACTGGGCCTGGCTGCTGTTGTTGGACATATTTTCCCCCTCTGGGCCGATTTCAGAGGTGGAAAAGGCGTAGCAACGCTCTTTGGAATGATTCTGGCCATACAACCCCTGGTAGCCCTTTATTGCGTGGGTGTTTTTCTCCTTTGTCTCTATCTAACCAGATTTGTGTCTCTGAGTTCTATTTTGGCTAGTATCGCTTTTGCGGTACTGATCCTTTTCATTTTTAACGAAAAGGAACCCCTTTACCGGTTTTTTTCGATTGCTGTCGCCCTGCTCGTTATACTAACCCATCAGAAGAATATCAGCAGATTGCTGAGAGGAAGCGAAAGCAAGATTCCCATATTAAAGTACCGCGACAAAAAAAGACCCAGAAGGCCTGGATCTCAAATTTAGTTGACCTGTACAAGCGGCAGTGCCCCAATCTTTTACCCTTTCCGTTCTGGAAACATATGGTTTATACCCTTTTTGGCTCTAAAGGATGATTTTCTTTTAGTTACGGTTAATTTTTCGTTACCTTTGCAGCCCCTGAAGGCGATTCCGCAAACAAAAACACATAAAGCATGTCATTAACTTTATTGGAAAAGTTGGAACTCAAAGATGAAAAGAGCATTTTAATTCAGGGTCTTCCTTCTTCGATAGAGAAGCAGTTTGCAAAACTGGCTTTTGCTAAGAATGTTACCCCCCTCCTCAAGATTAAAAAAATCGATTTTGCCCTGGTTTTTGCTGTAAATGAAACACAGCTGAAAGGCATCATCCACGAAGTCCTGCCGGCCCTTGGTAAGGGAGGTAAATTCTGGGTTGCCTATCCGAAAACCAGTTCAAAAATTGCAACCACCCTTAACCGGGAATGCAGCTGGACCTGTATCACAAACGCAGGTTTTGAAGGCATCAATGAAATCACCCTTGACCATGTGTGGACGGCTACACGCTTTGAAAAAGCGGTGATTTCCGGTTCAGCCATGATGAGCAGGAAAGTGGAGGCGCTGGTAGGCTAAATTGTTCCCGCACATGCGGGATTAATTGTCAATTGTTAATTGGGTCTGGTTGATAACACTTCCAGTCTTCCATATTTGTCTAAATTTTTACGATGACAGTACCTGACTGTCCCATTAGTTGTTTCTCCATTTGTTTCAAATGAAGATGCGTTTGCATGAACATCATCTGTTCATCGGGGTTAGTAGATTTTTCAAGATCCTTCTGATTCATGATCATGAGGCGCTGAATTTTTCTCAGCTTCAAGTAGGTGAGTGTAGATCCGACTTCATCGAGATAAAGCTCATCCCTCGTAGGGATTTTTCCCTCATAATGTGATTTCCAGTTATCGCTGACTTCATAGGGAAAATCCATGATGGACACAACCAGTGCTCCCAGGGACTGATCCTCATGATACAAGAAATTCCTGGCTGTTGGTTCCAGTTTTTGCTCGTACCAGGTTTTGTATAGTTCCAATA
>DASSGT010000079.1:0-6399 GCA_035693345.1 Puia sp.
CGTTAGCCGCTATCAGTATCAAATGTACAAGGCCAAAATACAGGGTGATTAGAGCAATTGTGACAAGGATATAAGTGAAGGTTCGCTTTATATTAATTTCTTTTAGTGGTTTCATCTCGTTTGATTTGATTTTACTTTCTCAAAGCAAAGTCGGAAAATAAAAATCATTTCCCCCTGACGAATTCTACTTTTGACTGGACAAATCCTGAATATAGCTAACGAACCGGCTAATGCTTTTGCCCGTATGTTGTTTAAAAAGGCGTGAAAAATAATCAGGGTCGGCAAATCCTAATTCATAAGTCAATTCTTTAGTGCCGGGTCTTTCATAAAATAAAATCCGTTGCGCTTCAAGTATTAATCGCTGTATCAAATATTTTTTTGGTGACTGCCCCGAAAATTCCTTTACAATTGAATATAGTTGATTCTCTGATAAATTTAATTTTCCGGCAATGTAATTTACAGACGGTTGTTTTTTGAACTCAGTTTCAATAAAAAGTTTAAACTGAATGTATTTTGAAAGTTTATTGCCGGTAAATAGCTCAAGGCTGGTATTTTTAAAATAAGCATTGTTGAATTCGGTTAAGAGGGCATTCAGATGGGCAAGTATAATTTCGGTATTGTTCCTTGTGCCGGCGGAAAACAGCAGTTGCCTTAGCGTTTCAAAAATAGCTTTTACCCTTAGCCTCGATTCATTATCAAATGAAATGATTTGCCTGTTCAATGGGTTGGTAAGAAAATGAAATTGCCGGGGAAGAAGTGAAAGGCAATTGGCTTCAAAACTCAGAGAATGAAATTTTAATCCCTTTTTCAAGGGTGGCGAAGTATGGATTTGATTAGGCACCACAAAAAGCAGTTCTCCGCTGGAAAGATCTATTTTCTGCAAATCCAAACTGTGTTTTGCTGAATTCTGTTCGTTATAAACAAAAAAGTAACGGTCACTTTTGTGTGGTATTTGAAATTTTTTGTAAACGCTTTTGTGAAGTGCGGCAAGATCATCAGATGAGCCTGTAAGAATTCTTAATTCATTGTGTTGCAAAAAGCCATCTATTAGTTTTGTCGGACTCCAAATTTTTTTTTCAGCAATTAGTTTTTTCATAATAGCACATAGACCAGTAAAATAAGGCGCGTTGCGTGTAAGGAAACCTACCCCGATACACTTTTGTTTGGCGCTATACAATTTGCACTGTCGTTAGAACATCCGGTTTTGCCGGTTTGTTTTCACGACCGTTCGTTACAGCGATCACCATGGCAGTACCACAAAATTGCAGGCAAATGATTGCGCGAACAATTTCATTACCGTATCCTACCGAAGGATTTTGTATCGCGTCGGGCAAATGGAAAAAAAGAAAAAAAAGAAAAAGCATGGCAGCCAATAGCCATGCAGTCGCCCTTATCCATATGTTGAAAATAATCGCAAAACCGGAAGCTATCAATGCGGAGCCTACAAAATACGTCCAGAACATGGGCGCGCCTAACCATTTGGGTACCATCTCAGACACATTCACAGGAAACACAAAATGACTACAGCCAAACATGATAATCAGCAGTGAAAAGAAAATCCTGCCGATGGGTATGGGTTTTCCTGAAAACGAACCTGCCATGACAAACGCGCCACCACTATAGGCCAAAGCCTGACCTGCCGCAAACCAGACTACCAGATTCGTGACTTTCTCAGAACTGATGAAAAGAATATATGGCAGGTGACAGGTAATAATCAGCGCAAGAAATAAAAATCCTAGAAAAAGGCATATATTTTTTGCGTTAAATCCGGCGACGAGAATTCCTGCGATGACTAAAACGATGCCCGTAAGAACAGGAAATATGATATGGGTATGCGCCCAGCCTGGAAACGGAGGTAAAATCTCCGGACGAAAATCTTTTATAATGATTTGATGTATCCCTATAGCGACGATGCTGAACCCATATAATAAACGACCAATTCGTATAATAGTTTTCGTGTTCATATATGGTTAGACCATTTCGACAACTACTCTTTTATAGAATTCTTTCTACCCCAGAATAAGCTTCAGAGTCTAAATATCCGATTAAATTCTAAAATCAAGAACTGCTAAATGACCTTTAGAAAACTACCCTGGTTATAGGAGGCCGGTACACTATATGATGAACTGATGAATGAATGCCAAGCTCAATCCTGGCTTAACGGGGGGCCAAGTAACGTCATTCCATATTTCTCAAATACCTGGGCAACAGAAGCCCGGTCCGGATGACCATTTCGTGTGAGTGGCCCAAGCTCTTCAAAAAAATGATTTCCGCCACCCGGACTGAAAACCATAATAAGCTCTCCTGGTTCATCTGTCAGATTTAAAAAAGCGTGAGGAACCTTTGATGGTAAGTAGGCAAATCCACCTTCTTTCAGGTAAAAAATTTCATCACCAATCCTGACCTTGAAGTGGCCTTTCTGGACATGGATCGTTTCTTCCTGGAAATGATGAACATGAAGGGGAGGACCATTTTTTGCTTCAACCTGAACAATGAAATAGTCCAATGATCCACCGGTATCTTCGCCAGTGACTTTGAAGAGGAGATCCCGGCCAGGACCCGAACCAAGCCTCAAACCGTTCCCCTCTTCCAGTGCGATGTAATGTGTTTCCATTTTTGAGTTAATTATGAAGTGATAAATAGAATTAACTCTGTAAAGATGAAGGGTGTTACTTTTTTATCAAATAACCGTGGTTAAGAAGCCAGTTAACCCTGGTTAAGAATTTATTTTTTTGATAACCGGCTTCTCAGGCGGCTTAAGGATGGAGGCTCAATATCAAGATAAGCAGCAATGTACTGTTGAGGAATCCTTTGAAAAATATGTGGATGTTTTTTGACGAGATTTAAATACCGCTCTTCAGGAGTAAGAGATTTTACTTCCCTCAAATTATTCATTGTCGAAAAAATCATTTTTTGCTTCTTCTCATTGAAGAACAATCTTAATTTAGGAATTTGCTCCTCCAATTTATCCAGATCGCATTTCGAAATACAAAGCAATTCACAATCCTCCATTGCCTGGATGTATTGCCTGGCGGGTTGCTGTGTATAGTAACTTTCAAAATCGGCGATCCACCAATCTTCAAACGAAAAAAACATAATATGCTCACGTTCTTTTTCATCAACTGTAAAAGTCCGGGTGCAACCTTTATTGATATATGCCTTCTGCTTACTTATATTTCCTGCTTTGAGATAAAAGCATTTCCTTGGAATTAATTCAAGTTTCATATGGGAAAGCAACAATTCAAACTCCTCGTCAGTGAATTTCAATCTTCCGATAAAATGGTCAATAAATGTTTGAGAAATATCTGAACGATTTATCTCCATATTCTGTGGGTTAAAAGTCTCATGGTGGTTTTAGCATTGCACACTATGACCGGGACCTGCTGTAGTGCCGGATTTCATATCCGTCAACCCACTGTACGCCAAAATAAATTTGCACTCAGTATAGACAGTTCACGCAGGCTTTATATTTTGATTCATCCGGAACAAGTTTCCCGGATCATACTTACGCTTCAACGCAGCCAGCTTTTCATAGTTCTGTCCGTACGCTTCTCTTACACGGTCTTCACCTTCGACACCCAGGGCATTTACATATGCTTTATGGCTTAAATACGGCTGCATGGCATCCCATATATTACGTGTCCAGCTGATATTTATTTCATCATCCTGTCTGTCCGGCCAGTTGGAGATGATCACAAGATCAAATTCATTCTGCCGGTGAGGATACGCAGTTCCGCCCATCGGTTCTTTCGATGAAGCTCCACCATAGAATTCAAGAATAGTCGCAGTATAAGGAGAAGGATTGGTATTCACGTGAGCTATAATTGTGTCAATCGCCTCATCTGAAAGCGCCTTTAAAAAGCCAGCTTTCCAATAGTACCTGTTTCCATGCGGAAATCCACCATCAAGCATGGATTGCATTTGTGTATACGGAATCGGTTGAACCAGATCAGCTATTGGCGTGCCGAATTCGCGAAGCGGTCTTAGGGCTTCTTCTCCTTTTGCAATATTGCCACAATAACATCCTACGAAACCAACAACCGGAATGCCATCAGGCGTATGAAGCAGCCCTGCATATAAAGTGAGTTCATCAGGTGCTGTTTTGATGAATTCACGATAGAACTGAAGCACTTCTTTTGCCTTATCTCTTGTATGCAATATCATTCCTCCTAAAACAGTTCCAACTTCGTACAATTGGAACTTCATAGAAGTAACCACTCCAAAATTTCCGCCACCTCCTCTGATCCCCCACAACAAATCTGCATTTTCATCAAGGCTCGCTTTTACAAGGTCTCCATCAGCAGTTACTATTTCTGCTTCCAGCACATTATCACAGCTCAATCCATGTTTTCGCACAAGCCAGCCGACACCGCCTCCAAGGGTAAGGCCGGCAACTCCGGTTGTGGAAATCAACCCTCCTGTAACTGCAAGGCCATATTCCTGGGCGACCTTATCAAAATTACCCCAGGTAGCACCCATTTCAACATGCGCTGATTTTTCTTTAGGAGATACCGTTACATTTTTCATCTGCGAGAGGTCGATCATGATGCCGCCATCACAAACTGCATTTCCGCTAACATTGTGTCCGGCGCCGCGAATACTTACCAGCAGGCTGTGAGCTGCTGCAAACTTTACGGCATGCTGTACATCGGAGCTATTAATACATTGAACAATAAAAGCCGGCTTCCTATCGATCATGCCATTCCATATCTTTCTTGCTATTTCGTAACTACTGTCTCCTTCAATAAGGATTTTCCCTTTGACTACGGATTGTAGTTCATGGAGTTCCAGTATTGCATTGTTACCGGTTGCCGGGGAGGTTATTGATGCCATAGTAATATGATTTAGTCGTACTAAAAAAATTAGCTAGGGCACAGAAAGATTTTGGGAGATTGACTGATAAGTTACAACAATAAATTTTTGAGCGCAATTTTTTTTAGCCCAACCATCCCAGTCAGTATTAACTTATCCCGCATCGCACATTTCGCTATCGGCGGTTGTCGGAAAATCATTCCATTTGTAGGGATTCCTGCTGCTGAAAAGAGAGAATGGCCGCTAACTTTCTAATTTATAATATTATATACTGCCGCGCGATGTGATAGCCTTTTGTCGGATCAAGTAGATAAACAATAGCGCCATCACGAAGGCGGGGAGGTAATGAACATAAGGCAAAATCAGTTTCTAAATCGGCCGGCATTTTTTCAAGCTTCCAACTATCAGAATTTTGACCATACATTTGGATAGAGACTAATACAATGACGACGAACGACAAAGTTCGCCGGTAAACTTTTACCAAGGAACCCGGGATTTTCAGTTGTTTCATGATCTTAAGACAACGGGACCGAGGGAATCCGGAAAAGAGGTCAGGAGTATTTTAAATAAAAATTTGTTTTATGAACCGGAAATGCGTGGCCGTTCACTAAAAATTAAATCTGTATGAGGAACTTTAAGATCCAACGGCTGATTTTTTTATGGGTGCTGATCACTTTGCAATCCCAGGCACAACATTCCTACATGCAACAGCTGCGTGTGATTAATAAACAAATTGCCGCTGCCTATCTGCATCACGACATAAACGGGTTAATGCGTATGTACGCCGGCAATGCCGTGAGTATGCCTGAATATCACCTGACACTGTTCGGAAAAAAAGCGATAGCCCAATACCTGCGAAGTTGGATGGATTCCACAAAGGTCAATTCCTACCTGCGTCAAACATACGATATTACAACAGCGGGTGATTACCTGGTGGAAACCGGGACATTCTACAACAAATTTTCCCTGCGAAAAAAATCAATAGATTATGAAGGTAAATATCTTAATATCTGGCAGATAAAACCCGACGGTAGTTTACAGCTCATTTCGGAAATAACAGGTTCAACAAAAAATCTGGATCGCTCAGACCTGCCGTTGTCAACATTGCAAATACCGGATACAACGATATTGAAAAAGCCGCCTGTCAATGCAACGACGCTTGCCATTAAATTATTGGATGACCAGATCGCAGGGCTCGTAGTACAGCGCAAAGGAAAGGATTTTGCAAAGTATTATACAGATGACGCGATTTATATGCCTTATTACATGCCTATGAAGATTGGAAAAGCCGCGATCGACGCATACTACCAGGAACATGAGGACCCGAATACAGGAATTGATGATGTATATATCCGCGCAACCCGTATTGTCGACATCGCTTATTATGTGATAGTTGATGGTTATTATAAAGTAGACTGGCGAGGGGCTACTGCCCATGGCACTGTGACTGGCAAAAATATTAGTGTATGGAAGCGCGACCATAGCGGACACCTTTTGCTGTTCCGGCAGATGGCTGTACATGACTAACACTGCCTGTCATCAAATTAAGCTTCGTTGACAAAGTATGACACCGTGTCTGCCCCTGTC
>DASSGT010000080.1:0-4217 GCA_035693345.1 Puia sp.
CTATTTTAAACTGATTATCGCCCTGATCCCAGCTATTATAGCCGGTGTTTTATTAAAGAAGCACATCGATGCGATGCTGGGCAATCTCGGATTCATAGCGGTGATTATGATCGTCGGAGGTATCATATTATTATTTATTGACCGGCTGTTCACCAAACCGGAGATTCATTCGCAGGACGCTGTTTCAAATAAAAATGCATTCGTGATAGGCTGTTATCAGGTCTTGTCTGTTCTGTTCCCTGGTCTGAGCCGCAGTGCGGCGACGATTATCGGCGGATTACAACAAAAACTTGACCGGCGCACAGCTGCTGAATTTTCTTTCTTCCTGGCTGTACCAACTATGCTGGCAGCGTCTGTAAAAAGTTTCTACGATGTGCATAAGGTGAATCCCGAAGTTTTCGTCCGGGATAATATGATGATACTCGCCGTCGGTAGTATTGTAGCCTTTATTGTAGCCATGCTGGCCATCCGTTTTTTTATAACTTATTTGCAACGGCACGGGTTTAAATTATTCGGATATTACAGAATCTTTGCCGGTTCATTGATTCTTTTACTGTTGTGGACAGGTGTTATTCATTCATAAACTAAGCGGTTATGCAAACAGCCTCCAAAAAAGTAATTCGCGGATGGGCTATGTACGACTGGGCGAACTCCGTTTATAATCTTGTTATCACCACTACTTTTTTCCCCATTTATTTTACGGCTGTAACCAGAAAGCAATTTGGAAGCGACATCATTCCATTCCTTGGCAGAAAGTTTGTCAATTCTTCATTATATGATTATTCGTTAGCGGTCGCATATCTTTTTATTGCATTACTCTATCCGGTACTGACCTCTATTGCCGACACCCGGGGCAATAAAAAATCGTTCATGAAATTCTTCTGTTATATGGGTTCCCTGGGGTGTGCCCTTCTCTATTTTTTCAATGGCACCAATTTATGGCTGGGGATCATTTGTTTCATGATGGCATCTATGGGTTTTGTTGGCAGCCTGGTTTTTTATAATGCATTTCTTCCGGAAATCGCTGCGCCGGAAGACCGTGACCGTGTGAGTGCCAAGGGATTTTCCTTCGGCTATATCGGAAGTGTCATTTTACAGCTGATAGGATTTGCATTGGTTGTCCTGTTACCGGGCGATCCGTTCCTGGCGCCCAGAATTACATTTTTACTGGTCGGTATATGGTGGGCGTCCTTTGCCCAAATTACTTTTGCTGCATTACCCGAAACCCGTTCGGCCGGAAAGATCGGAACCTCTATTTTCAGTGAAAGCTTCTCCGCGATGAAGGAGGTTTACCTGGAGATTAAAAAACTGCCTGTATTGAAAAACTTTCTGCGCGGATATTTTTTTTATAGCATGGGGGTACAAACGGTTATGCTGGCCGCCACTTTATTTGGGAGCAAGTTGTTACAGCTGCCCGACACAAAACTGATCGTCACCGTCGTCGTGATACAACTGGTTGCAATACCCGGGGCCATATGGATGAGTAAACTCTCAGAGAAATTCGGAAATCTTCGGGTCCTGACCGGAATTATCATTTTTTGGATATTGATTTGCCTCGCGGCTTATTATACCGCCTGGTTTAAAGAACAGGGTGGTAATCCCGAATTCGGCTTCTATGGACTCGCAATCGCCGTCGGACTGGTGATGGGTGGAATTCAATCGCTCAGCCGTTCTACATATTCTAAATTGATGCCTGATACAAAAGACACATCCTCTTATTTTAGTTATTACGATTTCACTGAAAAGCTGGCGATTGTGATCGGAATGTTCAGTTTTGGCCTGATTGAAGAAGCCACAGGCAGTATGAAGAATTCGGTTTTGAGCCTGATCGTGTTTTTTGTATTTGGCTTGCTTTGGTTAATCAGGGCCCAGCGTCTCAAGGTAGTGGCCATTGGCGCTCATCAGTCATCAGTCATCGGTGAACGAAAATAGAATGATTCTCCATACAATCGATACCGGTTATTTCAAACTCGATGGAGGTGCTATGTTTGGCGTCGTTCCAAAATCGATCTGGAATAAATTGAATCCATCAGATGCAAATAACCTTTGTACCTGGGCCCTGCGATGTTTGCTGATAGAAGAGGGGAACCGGCTTATCCTGGTAGACACCGGCATTGGAAACAAACAGGACGAGAAGTTCTTTCGTTATTATGAATTGCATGGTGAATATAACCTGGACGACTCTCTCCAATTAAAGGGATTTAGCAGAAAGGATGTCACGGATGTATTTCTGACGCATTTACACTTTGATCATTGCGGCGGTGCAATTATCAGACAGGAGGGTAGGCTGTTGCCTGCATTTCCGAAGGCGGTTTATTGGAGCAATCCCGCGCATTGGAAGTGGGCTACGGAACCGAATGAAAGAGAAAAAGCATCTTTTCTGAAAGAAAATATTCTACCGATACAGGAAAGCGGTCGGTTACAAATGATGCCGGTGAAGGGTAATGACAAAGCAGAAAACATGAGCCGACTGACTGAGGTCCCCTTTGCTGCAGGATTCAGTATCCGGGTAGTAAACGGACATACAAATGCCATGATGCTTCCTCAACTAACTTATAAAGGGAAGACCATTGTTTTTATGGCCGACCTGTTACCTTCTGCCGCCCACCTTCCCATACCTTATGTGATGGCATACGATATGTTTCCACTTACTTCCTTAAAGGAAAAAAAGGTTTTTCTGGAAGAAGCGTTAGCGTGAGACTATATTCTGTTTTTTGAGCATGACCCGATTCATGAGTGCTGCAGCTTATATAAAACCGAAAAAGGGATACGTGCGAAGGAATTTTTTAAATTAAAAGATCTCTGAATGTACTTTTGAATAATAATATTTATAATTTTACGTTATTCACCCTTACTAACCCCCTTACATAGATTCCGAGAGCCATTCATCAAAAGTGAGTGGCTTTTTTAGTTATTAGTTATTAATGATTAGTTGTTAGTTAGTACATGAGGATCGTGATGACACTTTTTAGGCATTCCTTGAGCTTTACGCCTTAAGCTTTGGGCTTAGGATGTTCTTCCCTCAGAAAATAATCCTCCGATTTATAATCAAAGGTTTTTGGTGCAGTATTTTTATAATCAGCATTATAAGCGACAAAAAAATACAGATACATCGCACGACTCAGACGCATGAACCAGGGTTGAAGAACAATCAATAAAATCCCGTTGATACCCATCCACCAGAAAAAACGCTGATCGGATAGTGAGAATCCGATGGTAAGGAACCACAATAAAAAACTGAATATGCAAAAAAGTACGGTGACCGCATAACTGATGTAGGCCGTACCATACCAGAAACCAACTTCGAGCTCGAACAGTTGACCACACTCAGGGCAATGTGTGGGCATTTTCAGCGTGGATTTTAGATTCCAGGGATTGGGGTCCTGAAACATATTTCCCTTCCGGCATCTGGGGCATTTCTGCATTAAAAGACTCCACAAAAACCCCGGTTTCGCCGCCATAATCAATAATTTAGGCAAAGGTACCTGCTATTTACCTGATTTGAATAACAGGTATAATTTAACGTGCTTCAGAAAAGTCATATGGGCAATCTGTATGGCAATCACAAACCCAAACAGGCCGTCCAGAAAGCCGGCCCTGAAAATAAAACTTACCAGAAAGGCCCAACAGGGCCGGAGAATGATACTCAACAAATTTGTTTTTTTTCCGCTTGCAAAAAGCGATTCTGCCGCCAATGTGCTGAGCTTGTTATTTTGGTTTACATGTTCCGAGATCGAATGGTAGGAATAGTGAAGAATGTCGCCTTTCAGGTGTTCAACCTGGATATTTTCGTTCAAAACAACTTTGTCGTGTGGATTTGTTCCTCCCCAATTCGCTATCCTGCGATCGAAAAGGCGGATTTTTGTATCCGGATACCAGCTCCCATGTCTGATAAATTTGCCACAATAACTGCTGCAACGATTCATCCGATAAGCCCGATTTGCAAAATTTTCTTTTATTTGAAGGATGCTTTGTGCCAGCACAGGATCCAACGCTTCATCGGCATCAAGGCTTAATACATAATCGTGGGTAGCCAGTTCAACAGCCTTGTTTTTTTTTTCGATAAAGCCTTTAAAAACTTCCTGTTTAACAACGGCGCCCCTGCTTTCTGCGATGGCTACAGTCCGGTCAGTGGAATATGAATCTAAAATTAGGATTTCATCTGCGACATCTGCAACGGAATCAATGCAACGACTAATATTTTTTTCTTCATTAAA
>DASSGT010000081.1:0-2008 GCA_035693345.1 Puia sp.
GCATGGAAGTTTATCGCTGCCAATCCGTCGTCAGCGGTTCGTGTAGAGTAATTCACTTTCAATTCGGGGATTTGAACCCTGATATTTTGTGAACCATGATTTCCATTTATTTTTATCCAGCCCAGCACATCTGAATCTGAATGTTTTTTCAACTGAATAAAATAATCTTCAATAAATGAATTGGGTGTTTCGATCAGCTGAACACTGCGTGTGATGCCGCCATAATTAAACCAGTCGAATCCCAGTCCGGGCAATCCGTTTTTTAAACGCTGATTATTTACCTTGACAACGATGGCATTTTCGCCTGCACGCACAAGCTGTGTGATCTCAAACTGAAACGGTGTAAACCCTCCTTCGTGAGATCCCAGTTTTTTTCCGTTTAAATAAACATCGGCGAGATAATTAACGGCTCCAAAGTACAGGAACAATCTTTTGTCAGGGTGCCCCGAAAATGTAAAGGTCTTTTTATACCAAACCGTGCCTTCGGTATAAGTCAGCTCAGGCATCTGGGTATTAAAATCTCCGGGCACCCGCAGTCTGGACGCATCGGTAAATCCATACTCCACAAAGTCAGTTTTCTTCACCGGTTTTTTTTCTTCCCAGATCCTTCTCCAGTCACCAGCGCCTGCCGGATCTATGATGACCTGCCAGTCTCCATCCAGGGAAATTGTCTTCCTCGAATCCACATTGATCATAGCAGACTGCGCATAAACGTGAACTTGAAATAGTAAGCTTATATAAAGGGAGAAAGCAATTAAACGGCCGGCTGAATATTTCATTTACTCATCAGTTTAATTTTTCTGTCATCTTCAATATTTCAGAAATACTGCCGTTTACCCAACCATCCAATGCATTGTAATTGCTGCAATAGACCATAAAAGCGAAAGAAACCAATCCTTTCTGCCATAACAGTACGTTAACAATGTAAAATACTTTATTCGCAGAGATGTAAACCATCTATGAAAAGAAAAACCAGGGATCTATAACAACCTGTATACTTGGTACCCGGATTAAAAAATCTAATTTTACAATGGAAACTGGAAGATGGCTCTGACGCTCTCAAGTCCTTACAGTATGCGCAAGGGACTTATTATCTGGATGATTGTTTGTATACCTGGTATTCTCAATGCTCAGAATAACACGGACAGCATTTCTGTACGAAACTGCGAGAAGAATAAATCAGCAAAAACGGTATTCCCGTTTATGTTTAATATCAGCACCGTTTTTTACTCGGCCAAAGATGACAGGATAAACAGGTTCCTGGGTAAGTACGGTTATAATCAACCACAACAAATGCCGGTTGGTTTGCGATTTGAACTGGCCGGTATTCCATTCGGAGGCAACCTGGTGTACAGCCTGAATGCCGGAACGATTATATCCAGACAGGATATTGTTACGGCTGATGTATCACTCGGTATTTACTACCGGTTTATTAAAACAAAAAGTATTTCCGTTTTATCAGGTGTCGCGATCGGTGAACATTTTGACCGCGTCGTTTTGAACAAGGGTCTCCCGCCGAATCTGGACAGCCTGGCAATAAAATACAATACGACACTATCATTACACCGCACCGGATTGATGGTGGAACCCACAGTAAAATTCTTCTGGTATCCCCTGCAGGCAAAAAAAATCAGGGTCGGTCTTTTTACCGGCATCTATTACAATATGAATTTTAACAGCCGCTGGCGTGTCGGTTATTATCCTCATGGCGACAATACCTTTAAAAATCTGAGAAAACCTACGCAGGTCAGCACGATTGAAGAATACGGGTGGGCATTTAGTACCGGACTCAGCATCTCCTTTTAACTGCCAACTGTCAGCTGTCAACTGCCAACTATCTCTTATCAATATTTTTATACGCCAATCCGAAGATCAGGGGAAAAACAAGCAGTGAAAACATCATGGCACATAAAATGCCTCCGATGACAACCCTCGCCAGCGGACGTGAACTTTCGGAACCGATGCCTGTAGATATTGCTGCCGGGAAAAGACCGATGGCCGCCATCAG
>DASSGT010000082.1:0-2596 GCA_035693345.1 Puia sp.
CAGACAACTCTGATAACCGTTATCCGCTGCCAGGAGCATGGTCAGAAGGGCTACCATGGTTTTTCCGCTGCCCACATCGCCCTGCAGAAGGCGGTTCATCTGATGCCCCGTAGCGGTATCCTGCCTGATCTCCCGTATAACTCTTTTTTGGGCACCAGTAAGTTCGAAGGGAAGGCATTTTGTATAGAATTCATTGAAAAGCCTTCCGACCTGGCTGAAAATGACACCTCGTGATTGTTTCTGCCGTTGTGTTTTTATCATTCTTGTGCGCACCTGGTTGAAAAACAATTCTTCAAATTTTAAACGGAACAGGGCAAGCTGGTAAGCCCGGGGTGAGGCCGGGAAGTGTATGGATTGAATAGCCTCAAAACGGGAAATTAGTCCGGATTTTTTAAGGATTCCAGATGGAATAAATTCAGGAATATCTTTTTCCCTGATCTGTGAAAGAAGCTGCTGTGTCAGCCTGGCTATCTGCCGTCCGCCCAGCGACCTTGCCTTTAGTTTTTCGGTGCTCGGATAAATGGGCTGCAGGGTTAAACTATCTCCTTTCACCTCATCGAAGGCTTCCATTTCTGGATGTGTCAATTGTGTCTGTCCGTTAAAAAATCCGACACGTCCATATACCCGGTATCTGAATCCGGGGTTAAGATTTTTTTCCATCCAGGAGATTCCCTGAAACCAGATCAATTGCAGTGAGCCTGTTGAATCTTTTACCGTCGAAACGAGTCTTTTGGATTTTCCTGTGCCCAGAACCTGGAGTGAACCGAGGAATCCGGCCACTTGTACAAATTCGGTGGCTGCAGAAATTTCAGAGATGGGTGTTATCTGGGATTTATCGAGGTGACGGTAGGGATATAATTCGAGCAGATCCCCGAAGGTGTCGATGCCGAGTTCCTTGCGTAATAAAATCGCCCGCTGCGGTCCTACACCTTTCAGGTACTCTATCGGGCTTGACAATATCTCCGTGGAATTCCTGTTCATGTAGGAAAACAAATTTAATTCAATTCTGGTTTATGCTGTCATACTCATCTTGCGGAAAACAGATTATGGTTGTATATTGAAGTTAGTTTTCCATGAATGAAATATTACTTACAGTTGCTAAGACCCAAAGACTGGGCAAAAAACCTTTTTTTAATTGTTCCCTCCTTTTTTGCAGGCCAGTTTTTTGTTCGCGACCGTTTTTTTCATTTGATGGAAGGAATTGTTTCGTTTTGTTTTATCGCTTCGGCGATTTATATCATCAATGATTACAGGGATATCGAGGACGACCGAAAACATCCGGTAAAATGCAACCGGCCACTGGCATCCGGAAAAGTAAAAAAGTCCATTGCCATTAGTATCTGTGTAGGATTGCTTTTAGTGGGCATCCTGCTCGGCCTGCTCGCGGACCCTAATTACAAATTCCTGTTTATTCTGGTTCTCTATTTTTTTATCAACCTGTTTTATTCATTCGGGTTAAAGAATTTTGCCATCCTCGATATCCTGATGCTTTCCTCGGGTTTTGTGCTCAGGGTAAAGGGAGGGGCGATTGTTTCCGAAGTGGAAGCAACGGACTGGCTGATTATCATGACCTTTCTATTATCACTGTTTATGGCCATCGCCAAGCGGCGGGATGATCTTTTGCTGAAGGTCTCAACTGGTACGGATATGCGAAAGTCGATGAGGGGTTATAATCTTGATTTTCTGAATACGATGCTCGGGTTATCCAGCGCCATTGTGATCGTCGCCTACATCAACTACACGGTTTCACCCGTAACGGTGGCCCGGCTGGGTACTCACAATCTCTATTATTCTAGCCTTTTTGTTATTGCGGGTCTGATGCGCTATCTGCAGATCACTTTTGTTTTGAAGGAATCCGGATCCCCCACAGAAATTCTTTACAAGGATCATTTTATACAGGTCACACTGGCTTTATGGGTTTTAAGTATTTATGCTATATTATATTTAAAGGATGTCACCATTTTTAAAGCCTAAAGCCTAAAGCTTAAAGCCTAATGCTTATTGAAGTTTTATTAAACATATAATAAATCGTTCTCTTAAAAACAGGATATATCCTTTACAAATAGCTTCGGAATCTGGCATAAATTATAAAACGTGAATGGAAAGAAGATCGCTTTTTTTGATTTTGACGGCACAATCACAACCAGGGACAGCCTCCTGGAAATTATAAAATTTCTTAAGGGGAAATCTGCTTATTATACCGGTATTTTATTGAACATGCATTGGTTTATCGCATTTCGGATAAAACTGATACCGGCCGGCCTTTTGAAGGAGAAAATACTTTCCTATTTTTTTTCCGGAACTCCGGAAAACGTTTTTCAGCAACAATGTGACCTTTTTGCTGAACGTTTACCACCTGGTTTCATCAGAAAAAGAGCCATCGCGGAAATGGATCGCCTCAGGCAGGAAGGTTTTGAGATGGTGATCGTTTCTGCTTCGGCAGAAAACTGGATATGTAATGTAGCGCAGAGAATGTATATGAAATTAATTGCCACCAGGCTGGAAGTGAAGAATGGTCTGATCACAGGAAAACTGGAAGGAAAGAATTGCAGCGGTGAAGAAAAAGTAATTCGTATAAAGGAGATTTGGGATCTGG
>DASSGT010000083.1:0-18078 GCA_035693345.1 Puia sp.
GATGTTGTGGTAACTGCTCTCGCGAGAGGTGCATTTGAATTCCAGGGACAGAAATGTTCCGCGGCTTCAAGAGCATACCTGCCATCAAATCTCGCCGGGAAAATTAAGGAAAAGCTGATTCAGGTTATTCAAAGTATGAAAGTGGGAACAGTGGAGGACTTTAGCAATTTTGTAAATGCAGTCATTGACGAAAGAAGTTTTGATAAGATCAAAGGATATATCGACCGGGCGTCTGCAGATCCCACAGCCAGTATTTTAGCCGGTGGAAAAGCCGATAAAACCGTAGGTTATTTTATCCATCCAACGCTCATTGAGGCAACAGACCCGGGATATGTAACACTGAGAGAAGAAATTTTCGGTCCGGTACTTACCATTTTTGTATATGATGAAAATAAATTTGAAGAAACGATGGATCTGGTGGACAATACATCCGATTATGCCCTGACGGGTTCCGTAATTTCAACAAACCGTCATGCCATCGAACTGGCAACAGAAAGATTGCGACATGCGGCCGGAAATTTTTATGTAAACGACAAACCGACTGGTGCGGTGGTAGGGCAACAGCCCTTTGGTGGTGCCCGCGGAAGCGGAACCAACGATAAAGCCGGATCCATACTAAACCTCTACCGGTGGCTCAGTGCGCGCACAATCAAAGAGACCTTCGATCCGCCTACCGGTTATGAATATCCTTTTTTAGCTGAATCATAAGTGCATTTATTATTTTTATAAAAATATTCTGATTGAAGACGATCCTGACGGAAGAAGAGCTGGGACTTACTATCCAGCGATTGAGTCATCAGCTCCTCGAAAACCATCTTAGTTTCCAGGATCTCGTGATCATTGGTATTCAGCCGCGCGGAATTTATTTTTCGGACAGGATTGTACAACAGATCAATGAACAGATCAAGCCGGCAAAAATTACATACGGAAAACTCGATAATACTTTTTACCGTGATGACGTGCGCCAGGGCCTTCACACCCTGAATCAGACTGACATGCTTTTCAGTGTCGAAAATAAAACAGTGATTCTCGTGGACGATGTACTCTATACCGGCAGAACCATCCGGGCTTCCATGGATGCATTGTTGACATTCGGCAGACCGGCTAAAGTGGAACTTTGTATATTAATTGACCGCCGATTTAGCCGCGAAGTGCCCATTCAGGCCGATTTTGTAGGAAGATCCATCGATACAATCATAACACAGCGGGTAAAAGTATTGTGGAAGGAAAGAGATGGAAAGGAAGAAGTAGTTCTTTTATAAGCAGGAAGCATCACACCTCCGGTGTCCAGCTCTGGCTTAAATTGTTTTGGAGTATGGCCTTGAAAATATAACTTTGACTTTTAATGCAACTCAGTACCAAACATCTTCTTGGCATTCGAGATTTACTTACTTCCGACATTCAGACTATTTTAGATACCGCCACCCAGTTCAAGGAAGTTCTTCAAAGACCCATAAAAAAAGTTCCTACTCTTCGCGATGTAACCATCGTAAATCTCTTTTACGAGAATTCAACACGAACAAGAATTTCATTTGAATTGGCGGAAAAAAGGCTTTCGGCAGATACCATCAATTTTACCGCGTCGGGTTCTTCGGTATCTAAAGGTGAAAGCCTGCTGGATACCGTAAACAATATACTTTCTATGAAGGTGGATATGGTTGTGATGCGTCACAGCGCGAGCGGGGCTCCTCATTTCCTGGCCAAACATATTCCTGCAGCGATCGTAAATGCCGGTGACGGTATTAATGAACACCCCACCCAGGCTTTGCTGGATGCATTTTCCATCAGAGAAAAACTGGGTTCACTGGAAGGGAAAAAAGTTGCTATCATTGGTGATATTATGCATTCCCGGGTCGCACTTAGTAATATTTATCTCCTGAAAAAAATGGGAGCTGAAGTAATGGTGGCAGGTCCCCCTACGCTGATTCCCCTGTATATTACTGAAGCATTTGGCATTCCTGTGGAATATGATCTTCGAAGGGCACTGGAATGGTGCGATGTGGCTAACGTATTACGTATTCAACTCGAACGACAGAACCAGGTTTTATTTTCTTCATTAAGAGAATATAGCCTGGCTTATGGTATTAACCGGAAAATGCTGGACAGTTTGTCAAAGGAAATATTGATCATGCATCCGGGTCCGATCAACCGGGGTGTGGAACTGGACAGCGATGCGGCGGACAGCAAACAATCCATCATCTTGCAACAGGTTGAAAACGGAGTAGCCGTGCGTATGGCGGTCCTTTATCTTTTAGCGGGCAAAGCAACGAATCTTTAATCTCTTCAAAATAATCGTATGCAGCGGATCGCAGTATTTCCAGGCACTTTTGATCCGATCACCATCGGTCATGTGGATATTATTAACCGTTCATTGGGATTGTTTGATAAAGTGGTGATTGGGATCGGAAGAAATGTAAATAAACTTCCGATGTTTTCCGAAGAACAGAGAATTTCCTGGCTGAGAGAAATTTACAAGGATAATCCGCGTGTGGATGCTGTTTTATATGATGGTCTCACAATTAAATGTTGCCAGCAGGTTGGTGCCCACTATATCATACGGGGAATCCGTTATGTGAACGATTTTGAATATGAAAAAGCAATTGCTGATATGAACCGCAGTTTGGATTTTCATATTGAAACAGTATTTCTGACTTGTCTGCCGCAATACACTTCAGTGGCGTCCACACTGGTGCGTGACGTGATACGCAACGGTGGAGATGTAACACCTTTTTTGCCGGAGGTGGTTGCAGAATCACTGAAGAAGCTGAAAGCCTAAAGCGTAAAGCTCAATAACAAAACCAGTCACAATGTCTATTTGGTTTAAGAAAGATATTAATTTGGAAAAATTGAATCAGTTTTCAGCAAACACGATGAATGAACTGCTGGGAATCAGGATTACGGAAATAGGCGAAAACTATATTAAAGCCACCATGCCGGTCGATCACAGAACTCACCAGGCCTATGGCATTTTACATGGCGGCGCATCGGCGGCGCTGGCCGAAACACTTGGCAGCATTGGTTCCGTCATTATCGTAGATCCCGAAGAATATATTTGCGTGGGCGTCGAAATCAATGCCAATCATATCAGAAGTGTAAGAGATGGCATTGTTACCGGAACGGCTTTACCATTACATATCGGCGCTTCATCACATGTGTGGGAAATTAAAATTGTGGATAAGAATGATAAACTCGTTTGCGTTAGCAGGCTGACGGTTTTTGTGAAACAGAAGAAACGAACGAACTAGTCTGGAAGACTGGAAGTCTGGAAGTCTGGAGGTATTTAATGAGTTCGTTATTTCCACACTTCCAGTCTTCCAGTCTTCCACACTACAGCAAGCCGCCTGCTCTTAACACCTCCACAATTGCCGGATACGTGTTACGCAGTACAATCTCAAAATCCGCCGGTGCAATCCATCTTAATTCGGTAATATCTTCTTCCGCCTGCGGAATCAATAATTGATGACTGGTTGTTGACATGTAAAACCAGTGTGTTTTCTTCTGAATCACTTTGCCGAGTTCTTCGTATTCATGAAGCGTTTGCAATAAAAATGTTTTTAACTCCAGTTGACCTACACCCGTTTCTTCCTCTACTTCACGCAGGGCACACTCTTCCAATGTTTCCCCTGGATCAAGTTTACCTTTTGGCAGGTCCCATTTGTCCCGGCGAAACATAAACAGGATCTCCCCCTTTTCGTTTTCAACAAGCCCTCCGGCAGCGAGGAGAAGAATTTTTTTGGATATGATCATGGTATGGTAAAGATAATGGGGACAGGCTCAATGACAGAAACATAGGGATTTTTTTTATCTTCACACCATGACGAACGAAAAGGCAGTAGCTGAAAAATTACTGGAAATTCAGGCAATCAAATTAAATCTGGAAAAACCATTTACGTGGGCCTCCGGCTGGAAAAGTCCCATTTATTGCGACAACCGGAAAACGCTGTCCTTTCCCCATATCCGGGAATTCATAAAATCCGAAATGTGCAACCTGATTTTTGAAGAATTTCCCGAAGCAGAGTACCTGGCGGGTGTGGCTACAGCCGGCATAGCGTGGGGTGCCATGGCCGCCGATCAGCTAAAACTTCCCTTTATCTATGTTCGTTCAAAACCCAAGGATCACGGGATGGGTAATCAGATTGAAGGATTTTTTGAAGAAGGGAAACAGGTAGTGGTGATTGAGGATCTGATTTCTACTGGAAAAAGTAGTCTGGCTGTAATACAGGCACTTAAATCAGCAGGTTTGCAAATTGCAGGACTGGTTTCTATATTTAATTATGGTTTTGATGAAGCGGCAAATGGCTTTGATGCTGAAGGTATTAAAACCAGGTCATTGACAGATTATCAGACGCTGATCAGGCTGGCCGTAGAAAAAGGAACCGTTAGCATGGCACAACATTCAACACTTGTTAAATGGCGGGAAGATCCGGCTCATTGGAATGCCGTTTCGTATTTTTGAAGATAAATAAGTACTATGAAAAAGATATTGTGGGTAACACTGATCGTTCAGTGTTTTGTTCTTGTCAGCCGGGCGCAACAACCTGTTCGTAAAGGCGCCCTCGAAACAGCAACCATATCCGTTCCGACCGTCCAATGTGAACAATGCAAGGACAGAATAGAAAGATATATTTCCAGGGAAGACGGAATTCAAATGGTGAAAGTGGATTATAAACATCATACCTGTAAAGTGACTTATATCTGGGATCGTACGACCATCGAAAATATAAAAACGGCGATAGCTAATATTGGATACGACGCTGGTGATGTAGCGGCAGACCCGGAAGCATATAAAAAGCTGCCTACCTGTTGTAAAAAGCCTGAAGACGGCGGCGGTCACCAAAAAAACTAAATGGAGGAGTTAAAAAGACGAGCTTTTATCCGCAATAGCTTGCTGGCAGGTGCCGGAATCTCATTTTCAGTCCCTGAAATATTAAATGCAACAGCAGCCAGTCTGTCTGCTGAATCCGGATATCAAAAAAAATTAAGCAGCAAAAAAATAGTTATCGCCGGTGCGGGCATCAGTGGATTATGTTGTGCATATGAACTGATGAAGGCGGGACACGAAGTGACTATTCTGGAAGCCAGTGGTCGGCATGGCGGTCATGTTTTCACCGGAAGGGATGGATTTTCTGATGGGCTTTATGCAGATTACGGAGCAGATCATATCACTGATCCGGGATACGAAAAATTCTTTGAATACAGTAAGGAATTTAATCTTACAATACTTCCATACCGCCAGGGGAATGATGGACTGACCATGATAAAAGGCAAATTTTATTCGGCAGAACAACTCCGCGATCCGGCTGTCCTGAAGTCTTTTGGTTTTAATGACCCGGAAGTACAATTGCTTTCACGAAACCCCTGGTGGGAGCTTCAGCCATTTTATCTTCAATCTTACATTTCAAAAATTATAGATCCTCTGCAACCATTTGGAGTCGGTCTGGATGATCTGGATAATATTTCTCTTGCCGACCTTTATAAAAAACAGGGAGCATCCGGAATGGCCCTGGAGTATTTGGGTGGTCATAATACTTCAGCATTATATAAAGTCTGGCGCCTTGCTATTATGGGTTTTCGCGGAATACCGCTTTCAGAGGGAAACACATACCGGCTGAAAGGAGGCAATCAGGAAATGACAAATGCGTTTGCAAAAAAACTTGGAAACCGGCTACACCTTGGATCACCTGTTATTTCGATAAACCATTCTCCTCAATCCGTCACAGTCACTTACAGGCAATACGGATATGAGGAAGAAAAACAGATAACGGCTGATTTTCTGGTAAATGCGATTTCAATGCCGGTCTTTAAAAAAATTATAGTGAGCCCTGCTCTTTCTGCGGAAAAACAATACGTCGTTGATAACCTGGCTTATACATCGCATCCGCATTATATATTCGAGGCGAGTTCAAAATTCTGGCTGGATGATGGACTGAAATCCATAAATCTGGAATTTGATGATCCGGATATACAGGCAACATGGCAAACTGCTGATGAGGTTGAAACAGACAGGGTGATCATTGTCGCCTATGGGCCATCAGGACTTTCACCTCAAAGGGTGCTGGCAGCATTCAGAAGATTATATCCCGGTAAGCGCGATACAATCGTTCAGGCATTGACGAAAGATTGGTCAAAGGATAGTTTTGCCCCAACCTGCGAGATGGTTCCATTTGCAGTTGGTCAAATGCACAAATTCTGGCCGCAGGTATTGAAACCGGAAGGAAGAATTTTTTTCGTTGGCACTTATGCTGATAATATGAGTCGGGGAATGGAATCCTGTCTTCGTTCAGCAAGACGGGTAGCTGAAGAAATCAGCCACTCATGAACTTAAAAAAAAATAAACGAACCCTTCAGGTAGCTGGTCCGGATAATTATACCGGAGAAAAAATATTCAGTTTCCAATGATTTATTTTTAGAGTATGTTGAAAGGATTGCCTATCAGTATGGTGATATTTGTTGTCCTCATCTGGCAAACGCCCAATCAGGTGCCTATAATCAGAATAAGCCAGCCGGCGAATCATTCGGTTTGTAACTGGGGTAGCCAGATTCAATACTCTGTTGAAGTTTCTGATAAGGAGGACGGTGAATCGAAATTTCAGGAAATTCAACCCGCCGAAGTTCTGGTCAGATTAAAATATGCAGGTAATCCGGCTCAGGCATCTGCTTATCTTAAACAAAAAAAAATCAATGACACAACGGGCCTGATGAATATGATGATATCAAATTGTTTCAGTTGCCACGGATTTAAGAATAAATTAGCCGGTCCGTCTTTTCAGGATATAAGCAGGAAATATCAGGCGGATCCTGCCTCTCGTGATCAGCTGGGAAATCATATTATAACTGGATCTTCGGGGATATGGGGAAAAGAAGTAATGCCAAGGCATCCGGAATTAAACGCTGAGATTGCACAGAAAATGGTTCAGTGGATTTTGACTTATGCGAACGATCCGGGTTTGAATTATTTTATAGGATTACAAGGTGCGTTGACATTAAATAAGCCGAAATCAAATACACAATCAGGAGTATTTATATTAACCGCTTTTTATACGGATCACGGAACCGCCGATTTACCCGGTAAAAGAATTACCGGTAGCGGTCAGTCTGTTTTCAATGTGAAATAGCAATTCCGGTTAAGATTAATATTTGACGTCGACCGAATATTTCCCTTCACCAAGACCGAGTTCCGCAGACGCTGCATTGCTGATACGAATGAGAAGTCCCGTACTTTCCTTCATGTCAGGAAGCTGTCCCAGAACTTTTGCATAAACTGTTTTTCCATTGGTTGCCGTAATCCGGATGATTGATCCTACGGTAATTCCATTCATTAAAGCATAATATTTGCCATCGGTCCATCCGCTTGTACTTTTAAAAGTTCCTGCCATACCGGTTGCTGATTTTCCGGTACCAGTATAGTCAATGCTGAAAAAACCACCATTGCTGTGTGTAACGGCATAATTGTTTACCCTTTCCGATGGATTGCTGACAGGTATTGCTGTGGCTGTGGATGTTGTTGAGTTTGGAACATTTGAAGCTGGGGGCTTGGACGTGGCAGGCGGAGGAAGTGAAGCTGTTTGACTCGCCTGACTCGGTTTGTTTCCGGTCTGAAGAGAAGCAGGATCTGCAGACTTTACTGATTTGACCTGTTCATCTGCAGCAGTAGGACTGACCGCCGGGTTTGTTGATATGCCCATAGCCAGCGGTGAAAGATCTGTTTTTACTTTTAAATAACCAACAATTAATACGGTCCCTTTTTTTACATCGTCCCTTTTTATCTTGTTCCATTTTTCAAGACTTGTTACCGGAACGTCGTTGTAAATTGAACTGATCTTGTACATCCATTCTTTGTCACCAACCTCGTGATAAATCGGAATTAATGATTCACCTGAGATTTTGAACTGTTTCTGGTCAAAGTTGCTCGATGTAAGCGGAATATTGATAATGGTTGCCACTTCCAGTGGTTTATCAAAACTCATATTGTTAAAACTGGCGATATCGTGCGGGGGACAATTAAACAGGCGACCGATACTATACCAGTTTTCTTTGGCTGCCACTGTATGCGTCAGGTAGAATCTGCCCTGAGTGCCTTCAATTCTAAGCTGTGGACTCTGCGAATAACCGGTTGAAACCGTATAAATCAGGCAAATGATAAGGGCTATCCTGTTTTTCATTTCAGGTATTTATGGATGAACGTAAAGATGGTTAATAATCTTGCAAATGAAATATTAAAAAATCTACTGCCTGATTCTCCATGATTTAGGGTAATAGTTATTCATCCGTTTATCGAGTAATTTAACCCAGCCTAGTCGCTGTCCCTGGAAGCAAACCGTATGCCAGCCCTTTGCGGGGAATGGAATATCGAATGGATTGCCCCGCAGGAAATGGAGTGCATCGGATTTAGAAACATGAACCGCAGGGGAATCGCGCCGAAGAAAATTTGCCAAAGCCAGTTCATGATCAGGAATCCATTCATGTTCTCCTGATTTGCCGATCCTGATTCCCGCCTTTTTCAGATAAAGATTTGTTTTTAATAATTCAAAATCACTCATTAAACCAGGCGTCAGAGCATGAATGGAATCCTCAATGGAAATGTAATGTAATGTATCAGGAATGATCCAATCCCCGATCTGTCGTTCGGTGGATTTGGATATATCACCGGGATTCCTGCCTGATTTATTTTTCCGCTCCGGCCTTACCGGTCTGGCGAATGAATTCTGATTAGATTTCTCTAATCCTGTAGTCTGTTTTTTTTGAATAACGGAAAGAAAAAACCCTTCACCGGAAAGCTTGTCCGGATAAAACCGGTAACCCAGTGCCCCAGCCAGATCAGATTTGGTTTCGACGATATTCCATAGAGGATCCGGACTCAGGTCAATCGTTTCACAGGGGAACTGATTGAAAAGAAAGTCCAGTATGTCTTCATTTTCCTCTTTCGAATAAGAACAGGTAGAATATATCAGGAATCCGTTTTCTTTCAAACAATCCCAGACATCAGACAAAATACGTTGCTGTCGCTGACTGCAAAGATTTACCAATTCCCTGCTCCAGGAGGCAGCTGCTTCGGGATCCTTTCTGAACAACCCACTCCCGCTGCATGGCGCGTCAATCAGCACCACGTCAAAAAAACCAGGGAGTCTTTTGAAATGAGTCGGATCATTGTTAGATACAAAACCATTTGCCCTTCCCCATTTGGTCAAATTCTGGGTCAAAACCGGAACACGGGTTTTAATGACTTCATTACTCAGCAAAAGAGAATCCGTCGAAATCAGGGATTGTATTAATGTGGATTTTCCGCCGGGCGCAGCACACAAGTCAAGCACTTTTAATTTTTGGCCCGGATCTGCAATGTGTTGTAACGCAAACGAAACAAACATCCCGGATGCCTCCTGAACATAATAGGCACCTGCATGAAAAAAAGGATCCAGTGTAAAGGATGGACGGTTTTTGAGATAATAGGCGTCGGAAGCCCATGGAACTTTGCCCGTCAGTTCTAAAGGAGTATATGCGTTTTCAATGGTCCCCTGATCATCACGCAGGAAGTATTTTTCGTTATTCAGATGTACAGAAACCAATTGTTCGCCCGAATCATGTATACGCTGGAAAGCATCCGGATCAAAATGATCCATCTTTTTCAATGAATTGATTAATTCCAATGGTAAATATGAACCCAATGATTTTACTGTTCAGAAACGGATTACGAATTGTTGTTTTACTTTGAATTCGTTGCGGAAAAATACAAGTCCCGCGGAAAAGATATCGATCGTCATCTTAACACGGGGATCTGCCTGGATGATCTCCCAGGCTTCTTCCATCTCACGGCTCCAGTGAATATCGTGTATGATGATGAGAGAGGATTCTGAAATTTTATTCAGGAACTTTTCAAAATATTCAAGCACCGGTTTTTTCCGATGGTTACCATCGATAAAAACCAGATCCGGAGGAGGGTTTCTTTCGATTTGTTCTGACAGGGTTGTTTCAAAGTTTCCTGTCGATTGAAAGATATTCCTGAGTTTTAATTTTTGAAAGGTCTCGTAGGCAATACCGGCGATAGCGGGAGATCCTTCCATTGTTACAACCCGGGATGCTACATCGGCTGATGCGAGATAGGCGGTAGAAATCCCCAGAGAACTGCCCAATTCCATGATCACCCGTGCGCGATAAAAGTTAGCAAGACGAAATAATAATCTTCCGAATTTCTGATCAGAAACGACATTGCGTGCGATTTCACAAATTGTTTTTCTTGAATGTGTCTTTTTTTTTGAACCGGCACCCAAATCATGCACATCTAAAATCCGATGATCCTGTAACATGTTTTTCTTAACGGTTTCAATCAGTTTGTATGCATAATAATCACGGTCGTCATTAAATACTTCTCTGATCAACTGGTAAACAAAGGGCGAATGGATACCATGTCCCTTGCCATTGGAAGCAAGCGCATAATATTGGAACCACTTGAGGGCAAGTTGAGATTTTGAATACATATATCTTTACCCGGTATGTTCAGGAATCGATTTTATTTTTTCCCATGTCTGAAAGTCCATGTCGTATGCGTGTTTTTCATCCGCCATCACTTTTTTCGAATAAGTCATGTGAAAAATATCGGCAGGTATTTCGGGGAAAAAAGCATCACCTTCCAGAAATGTAAACACCCTCGTCATATATATGGTGTCACATATTAAAATGGATTCTTTATAAATCTGTCCCCCACCGCCAATAAAAGCCTCCTTTGCATCCATTTTTTTTGCCAGCTCAATAGCTTTTGTTAAACTGTCTGTATGCTGAACTTCCGGATTGCCGGATGTATACCCTGGTTTTCGGCTTATAACTATATTAAATCTGCCGGGCAATGGTTTGTTTCCCAAGGCCTCGAACGTTTTTCTGCCCATAATGATGGGAAGCCCCCAGGTGGTATTTTTAAAAAACCGCATATCCTCCGGCAGATTCCATAACATCTGGTTATTTTTCCCGATGGCATTGTTTTCAGATGCAGCAACGATAATGGATAGCCTCATAAAAATTTTTTATACAGCTACCTGGGCTTTGATCGAAGGATGCGGATTATAATTTTCCAGGCTGAAATCTTCAAACCGGAAATCAAATATATTTTTTACGTCCGGATTCAGTTTCATCTGCGGCAAAGGATTGGGTGTTCTTGATAGTTGAAGTGCAGCCTGTTCGCGGTGATTATTGTATAGGTGAACGTCACCGAAACTATGTATAAACTCTCCTGGTTCCAGATTGGTTACCTGCGCAATCATCATGGTTAGCAAGGCATAGGATGCAATATTGAACGGCACGCCCAGGAAAACATCCGCACTACGCTGGTACAACTGACAGCTCAGTCGGCGGCGTAAACCTTCGTGTTCCGGCGGGGCTACATAGAATTGAAATAATACATGACATGGCATCAGTGCCATTTGAGATAACTCCGCCACATTCCAGGTGCTGACTATTAATCTCCGGCTATCCGGGTTCGTTTTTATCTGTTGAATCAATTCGCTTATCTGATCGATCTGCTTTCCATCCGCACCAGACCAGCTTCTCCATTGTTTGCCATATACAGGCCCCAGATCGCCATTCGCATTTGCCCATTCATCCCAAATCCTTACGCCATGTTCATTTAGATAAGAGATATTACTGTCCCCTGTCAGAAACCATAAAAGCTCATAGATGATGCTTTTCAGATGGAGTTTTTTGGTGGTGACCAGTGGAAATCCTTTAGCCAAATCAAATCGCATTTGATAGCCAAAACAACTTTGGGTACCCGTGCCCGTTCTATCGTTTTTTTCAAAACCCTGTTCAGTCACATGACGAAGTAAATCCAGGTATTGCTTCATGTATGCAATTTACAGAAGTTCTGAAGTCTTATCAATCTGTTAACCATTCTCTCCGTTAATGCCTGAATAAAGAGTGCATAAGTTATCAGCTCTGGCATGCGATTGGCAATCTTTTTATAAACTTTAAAGGTTATGAAACGAATTGTAGCAGTTTGCGCTTTTGTTCTCGTGGCATTGTTCACGTCCGTCAGTGGTTTTGCACAGACCGGAGATCCGGCTGCCCGCGCGGCACAAATGAAACAAAAATTAATGACCGAACTGAAAATGACCGATGTGCAGGCCGATTCAGTGGTAGCCATTAACATGTCTTACAGACCTCAAATGCATGAAATTTTCCAGGATCAGTCACTCAGTCAGGATGAAAAAAAGGCAAAAATGAAGGCCATTACCGATCAGGCTGATAAAAGAATTCAGCCTGTACTGGGAGATCCGCTTTTCAAACAATACCAGGAATGGAGAGAGAAAAACATGCAGCAAATGCGGTCAGGGAAAGCAGGAAACAGTTAATGACCCGTTATTATCTAAAGACCATTAACTTTTTTTTACTTCTTTGGCCCATCCGTCTTTCAAGCCCACCGTCCTGTTAAAAACCGGATTTTGGGGACTGCTTTCTTTGTCAAGACAAAAATATCCTTTGCGAAGGAATTGGTATCGTTCATCCGGCCTGGCTGTACCCAGTGAGGGTTCAGCCATGGCTGTTTTTATTATTTCCAGCGAGCCGGGATTTATATAATCCTTGAAGTCGCCTTCCTCTGATGCTGGATTTTCAACTTTAAACAAGCGGTCATACAAACGAAGTTCCACAGGTATTGCGTGAGACTTGCTGACCCAATGCAGTGTGCCCTGGACTTTTAATCCGGAGGCGTCTGCGCCACTTTTACTTTCCGGCAAATAAGTGCAACGCAGCTCGATAATTTTACCTTCGTTATCCTTTATGACTTCATCACACTGAATGATATATGCGCTTTTCAGCCTTACCCTCTTTCCTGGCGCCAACCTGAAAAACTTCTTTGGAGGATTTTCCATGAAGTCTTCCTGCTCAATGTAAATTTCTTTGCTGAACGGCAATGGACGGCTTCCACTATGCACGGAGCCTTCCGGATAATCTTCGGAAATCAGGGTTTCGACCTGCTCCGGGTAATTTGTGATGATTACTTTCAGAGGATCGAACACGACCATTTTTCTCATAGCGCGCTGGTTCAGATCCTCACGCAAACAAAATTCCAGCAATGAAACATCTATCAGATTATCTCTTTTTTGCACTCCTATCCGGTCGGCAAAATCTCTGATACTTTCCGGAGTGTATCCGCGGCGACGGAGTCCTGAAATCGTCGGCATCCGGGGGTCGTCCCAGGACTGTACATAACCCTCCTCAACCAGTTGCAATAGTTTTCGCTTACTCATTACCGTGAACGTAAGATTCAGGCGGGCGAATTCATATTGATGGGAAGGGAAGATTTCCAGTTTTTCTATAAACCAATCATATAAAGGCCGGTGCGGCACGAACTCCAGTGTACAAATCGAATGTGTAATTTGCTCAACAGCATCACTCTGCCCATGTGCGAAATCGTACATCGGATAGATACACCAGTTATCCCCGGTGCGGTGATGATGGGCATTTTTAATCCTGTACATAATCGGATCGCGCATGTGCATATTCGGTGATGCCATGTCAATCTTTGCTCTTAACACTTTCTCGCCATCGCTATATTTACCAGCTCTCATTTCGCTGAAGTACTGAATATTTTCGGCGATGGTTCTGCTGCGATATTTATTTGCAACACCAGGTTCCGTCGGAGTTCCTTTCTGAATAGCGATTTCTTCACTTGTACTGTCATCAACATAAGCCAGTCCTTTCCCGATCAGTTTTAATGCATATTCATATAACTGTTCAAAATAATCTGACGCATATAAAATCATTTCAGGACTAAACCCCAGCCATTTTACATCTTCGATGATACTGTCTACATATTCTGTTTCTTCTTTCGAAGGATTCGTATCGTCAAAACGAAGATTGGTCTTCCCGCCATATTTTTGAGCCAGTCCGAAATTCAGACAAATTGATTTTGCATGGCCGATATGCAAATGACCATTCGGTTCGGGGGGAAAACGAGTGAGGATTGATTTGTATTTGCCTTGTTTCAGGTCTTCCTCGACTATTTCTTCCAAAAAATTCAGTGATCTCTCCTCCGCTTGTATTTCCGTCATATTGATTTTTATATCAGGGTGCAAAATTAATTCTTATAAGCCTAAAGCCCAAAGCTAAAAGCCTAAAACCACCACTCTTATACTCTTATACTCCTATACTTCTTTTCTTTCCCCAAAAATCGCGGTCCCAATTCTGACCATGGTTGATCCCGCTTCGATCGCCAGGGAATAATCGCTGCTCATGCCCATACTGAGCGTATCCACAGGATCGGCAGGAAAAGACAGTTTTACTTTTTCGAACAGGGTCCGAAGCCGGTTGAATTCTTCGCGGATTTGTGTTTTATTCTCAGTCAGGGAAGCCATGCCCATACAACCTGAAATTTGCGAATGACTGAACCTGCCCTCCTGTCTGTTTTGGTTCACCGTAAGCATCAGTGAATCGAGTTCAGATTCATCCAGTCCAAATTTCGATTCTTCACGTGCAATAAAAATCTGAAGCAGGCAGCGCACGATACGTTGGTTTTTTGCTGCATGTTTGTCTATTTCAAGCAATAACTTCAGGCTGTCCACCGACTGGATCATGTAAATAAAAGGAGCCAGGAATTTGACCTTGTTGGTTTGCAGGTGACCGATGAAATGCCAACGGATATCTTTTGGAAGCTGTGCCTGTTTTTCAAGCAATTCCTGTACGTAATTTTCGCCAAAATCTCTTTGTCCCAGATCATACAGTGCCTGTATTTCTTCCACGGACTTGGTCTTGGATACTGCCAAAAGCTGTACACCAAATGGTTTTATTTTCTCAATGAAGTCAGAGAAATCTTTACGGCTCATGCGAAAGTCATTTTAAAATGCTTCGCGAAATTACGATTCGTTGTACTTCACTGGTTCCCTCATATATCTGGGTGATTTTAGCATCCCTCATCAGTCTCTCCACATGATACTCTTTTACATAACCGTATCCGCCATGAATCTGTACGGCTTCGGTGGCTGTCCACATGGCCGTTTCACTCGCAAATACTTTGGCCATGGAAGAACTGATGGCATAATCCCTTCCATGATCTTTATCAAGGGCAGCTCTTAAGCACAACAATCGGGCGGCCTCAATACGTGTCGCCATATCGGCCAGTTTGAATTGGATGATCTGATGGTTCTTAATTTCTGTACCAAAGGCTTTTCTTTCCTTTACATATTTTAGTGACAATTCGTATGCCCCGGATGCAATACCAAGCGCCTGGGAAGCAATGCCGATTCTGCCGCCGGAAAGTGTTTTCATGGCAAATGAAAATCCGAATCCATCCTCTCCGATTCTGTTCTCTTTGGGAACTTTCACATCATTGAAACTGATGCTATGCGTGTCACTGCCACGGATACCGAGTTTATTTTCTTTTGCTCCGACTGAGACACCAGGTGAATTCCTGTCGACGATAAAGGCATTAATTCCTTTTGATCCTTTTGCCGGATCGGTATGAGCCATCACCAGATAAACCGATGCAGAATTTCCATTGGTAATCCAGTTTTTCATGCCATTCAAAAGATAATGGTCTCCTTTGTCTGATGCAGTTGTTTTTTGTGATGTGGCATCACTGCCAGCTTCCGGTTCACTCAACAAAAATGCACCAATATAAAGCTCCCCTTCTTTTTGCCCGGCCGCCAGAGGCTTCAACCATTTTTCTTTCTGAAAAACGGACCCATAGGTCTGCAGTCCCCAGCAAACGAGCGAATTATTGACGCTCATAGCGACAGATACGCTGGAATCAATTTTACTGATTTCTTCCATTGCAAGAACATAACTCACCGTATCCATACCGGCTCCGCCATATTCCGGCTCGACCATCATACCGAGAAATCCTAATTCGGCGAGCTTCATTAATTGTTCCCGCGGAAATTTTTGATGTTCATCCCTTTCAATAACGCCTGGTAAACATTCCTGCCTGACAAAATCTCTTGCAGCCTGCCGGATGGTTAATTGCTCTTCCGTGAAAGAAAAATCCATAATAACAATAATGATAGCGGCAAAAATAGCAGAATTACTGTGACAAAACTAACAACCGTTAGGTTTTGAACGCGAAAGGGGTTTAGTTACCTTTGACCCCACGAAAAAAACGATATGGGTAAACATGATCAACTGATTAAGGTAAGTTCCGAAGTGGGACGACTGCGCCGTCTCCTGGTGCACAGTCCTGACAGCGGATTAGGTAAAGTAGTACCATCAAAAGCTCAGGACTGGTTATTTGAAGATATTGTTCATCTGGATACCATCAGGAAAAAAGAATATGATTTTTACACCAAATTGCTATTGTATTTTCTCGATCCGGAGTTAATTCTCGGGAAACTAAAGTTGATCGATGCAGAGAAAAATAAAAGAAACTTTTATAAACCCGAACATAAAGACTTTTTTCGTTCCGATAAGGTGATAGAACTTCAGTGGCTGCTTGCTGAAATACTGGAAGACCTGGAGATTCGACTCAAACTGGCTGCATCTGTATGTGCTATCGAAAATTGTTCCTACGACACCCAGAAAGAACTGCTTGAACTCAATCCCGTTGCGCTTGCCAAGACGTTTATCACGGGTACCCTGGAGGGCGGGCGTATGCTATTTGCACCCATTCCCAATTTTATATTTACGCGTGATATCGGAATTGTGATCAATGAATTTGTATTATTAAATAAGCCAGCCAAAAAAGCACGGACAAGAGAGGCACTGATTGCAAAATATATTTTTTTCAATCATACATTCTTTAAAAACTACCAGAATAATATTTTAGAACTCAATGACGGGTATCATCATTTTTTATTACCTAAGGAATCCGATGACCGGAAAGTCACTCTTGAAGGAGGCGATGTAATGGTCGTTACCAGGGATCATCTGCTGATTGGCGTGAGTGAACGAACGACCATGGAAGCGGCTCATCAGGCCATACAGCTGTTATTTGAAAAAAATGTCGTAAAAAAAATAACGGTCGTTAAGATTCCAAAGAAAAGGGATTATATGCATATTGATACCGTTTTCACCCAGATTCGAAAGGATGCCTGGGTGATGTTGGGTGTATTTTCAAAAAAATCCATGAAACATGAAAATGAAGACTCAATACAGAGGGCACTGGAAGGATCAAAAAAAGACGAAAAATTGACCATCATTCAGTTTAAGAAAAAAGATATTGAAAATCCCATTTATTTTGACAACCTCGAAGACCTGCTGACAGAAATCAGCAAAGTGGATCTGCAGTGTACCGGTAAAGTAAAATTTATCTATTCTGGTAACAATGAATTTCCTTTTGACGCCCGCGAACAATGGACTGATTCCTGTAATCTGCTCGCTCTGAAGGAAGGGGTGATACTGGGTTATGACCGAAACGACAAGACAATTGAAGCCTTTAAAGAAAATGGATTTGAAATCATACACGCGCATGAATTGATCAGACAACTGGAAGATAAATCTTTGAATGTTGAAGAAATAAAAGATACTGTCATCCTGATGCCATCGGCCGAGCTGTCGCGCGCACGGGGAGGCTTTCATTGCATGAGTATGCCTTTACTGAGGGACGACCTGTAAGCGTAAAGCGAAAAGCCTAAAGCTTAAAGTTATTTAAACTGTCATCTGTCAACTGTCATCCAAATGCAAACCACCTCAAAAGTTTTAATGATCCGACCCCTGCATTTCGTATATAATGCTGAGACAGCCGTGAATAACAGCTTTCAGGTGAGAGGTGATCAGGAAAATCTGACGGAAAAAGCCGTACAGGAATTTGACACATTCGTTAGTGCTTTGAGGGATCAGGGTATCGACGTAACGGTCGTGGAGGATTCACCCGATCCCCACACACCCGATGCCATCTTCCCGAATAACTGGATCTCTTTTCATTCCTCGGGTATTTACTGTCTCTATCCGATGTTTGCACCAAACAGGAGAAAAGAACGAAAGTCTGAAGTGATCTCCACCGTGCGGAAAAAATTTCATTATGATCATTTAATCGATTTTACCGGATATGAGTCAGAAAATCTTTTCCTGGAAGGAACCGGCAGTATGGTGCTGGATCGCGAAAAACGCCTTGCCTACGCCTGCCTGTCACCACGAACCAACGAAACAGTGCTGCAGGACTTC
>DASSGT010000084.1:0-4372 GCA_035693345.1 Puia sp.
AATTTCTCCCGATGATCATCGTACTGTCTGCCGACCGCGACCCCCAGGTACCGAATGATGTGCAGCCCACGAGAGCAAGATTTTGCAACGCGTGACCAATGTCATGCGCCGCGTGATAATTGAGAATGCGCTGATAATTATTCCCGACATAATCATATTTGTCAGAAGCAGACAGGGATATACCATAAATCTCATCTTTATCTTCCTCCGTGACATATTTGTCCAGGTCGCGGTTAAACCATCCGATCACATATTTTAAGAAATGCCGGTAGAATTTTGAAGGCACCATCTTGTTGATCTGATCATTGAAATAATCTTCCTGCAATTGAATCAGCTCCTTTGATAGTTTTCCATTCACGACACCGCGGTCAAAGGGTTGCCCTTCCACATACAGTTCGTACAGTCCGGATTTGCTTTTCCTGAACCAGTTATTTTTGATCGTAAAGAATCCGGGACTGGGTTCCGCACGTTGCCAGTTCAATGCCGTCTTGTCAGAAATTTTCGGCGGACTGATTCTTGAAACAATTAATATATACACAATGCCCAGCAGTATGAACAATCCAAATACGGCGAGTATCCAAAGGAACAGGTGTCTTTTTTTCTTTTTCTCAGGCATTTCTAATTTTTTCAATAAAATCATCCTTTCCCGTTAATGCGATGGAAGTAATCAGACCACTGATAGCGGTTCCGAGAATTCCATGCAGGTTCAGGTATTGTCCCGTGAGGAAAAGGTTTGGTATACGGGTTTTTGGAGAAATGAGTGTGCCCATCGGATTCCGGTAATCTTTTGCTGTTCCATATAAATTGCCATCTTCATTTCCTATATAATCGCGGAAACTGAGCGGCGTGGATGTATAGGTATGCAATATGGATTTTCTTAAATCGGGGAATTTTTCTTCCACCCGGTTCAATAACTGTTCCGTTTTCTTATCCTTAAACTGTTCATATTCCGTTCCCCTGTTTTGCTTTGAGGAAACGGTGTTAAAACTGTCTTCCCAGGGTCTCACTTCATCATACCGCATATATGCAAAAATAGTCATACCCCGCGCAAATTCCTTCCCGACAGCGGGCGAACAGTATATCGCATATCCCAGCGGCCATTCATTTTCACTATAAGTGTCCATCGCCCACACGGATCCCGTTTTCTGATAATAATAGTTGTGTTTTAAATAGGGAAAACGATCTTTTTTAAATACAATGTTTAAGATAAAAGCAGATACCGTAGTAGGCATGGCTTCAATTCTTTGGCGGGTAACAGACCGGATCAGATGCGTATCTGTCATGCGGTAGGTGTTGGCCGGCGTAGTATTCGATACAAAATAATCAGCCTGTATCAGGGTTCCGTCATTGAGTTCCGCGGATTTGACGACTCCTTCTTCAACATGCAGTTTTTTTACTTCCCTGTTTTTTACAATCTGGCCACCAGTTTTTGAAATATTACGTGCAAGTATCTTGGAAATCTGCGAGCCCCCGTCAAGGCAACGCCAGGCGCTTTCAATATAACTGTTAACGGTCAGGGCATGAATATAAAAGGGCGTTGCTTCACCGCTGCCGGCATAGAGCATATTATTTCCGGCGAGTACAGCCTGAAGCTTTTTATTATTCGTAACCGATTCAATAAATTTTTTTGCCGAGATCCCCATAACCTCCTGCTTCCCTCCATCAGCCTGTGATTGCAACCGGTACAATGGAAATCGATCGCAGATTTCACGAATGGTTTTTGTATATGTGCGAATGGCTTTTTCTTCCGCGGGAAATGCATGGATCATTTCCTTTTCAAAGGCATCATACCCCTGCATATATTTATATTCTTTCTGATCCTCATCCAGGATGATCCGGTCGAAGTCCGGATCCATTTTCTCCAGTTTCAACTCGTTCATAAGACCGAGCCATTTGAAGATCTGATAAAGATTTTGTCCTTCGTCTAATCCTCCGATATAATGTACGCCGGAATCAAAAATCACCCTGTTACGCACATAAATCTGCAGACAGCCACCAAGTTGTTTATTTTTTTCAACCATACACACGGTATAGCCCTGCTTCGCAAGTACATTACCACACACGAGCCCGCCCATGCCGGTGCCGATAATCAGGACATCAAACTTTTTCATAAGCATTTACCTGATGGGTGATAATAAAAAGACGGTTGGACGTAAAATCTGAATCATTTATGTCCCGGCAATCCATCTGCTGACTGGCCGCCAGTTCTTTAATGCTATGACCGGATAAGAATTGCAGTGGATGACCGGATGTTTTATTGAATGCGAAAAAGCGTGTGGAGAAAAATTCCGTCCATTTTGTACGTTCATGTTTCTCTTTTAAATCCCGGTCACCGTCTCGTATGACCAACACACCACCCGGACGTAAAGCATGCATACATTTACGGATTAAAATCTCCTGCTGCGCAGGCTGAAGATAGTGCAGTGTATCTGATATGATGATTGCGTCTGCCGCAGACATCTGAAGTTCATTCACATCCTTTGCAACAAAGTGAATATTTGTGTTCCGGCTGAAACAATGATTGGCAACGGCGATTTTTTCTTCATCATAATCGTATCCGATCATGTCCCGTGCAGGTGCTGCGAACTGGAGCATATAACTCATGAATCCATATCCGCAACCGATATCCAGTATCCGCCCCTGCTTTGGTAAAAGATCATGAAATACCTGGTAGTTTTTCTCCAGACGAATCTTTACACGCAGGTACCACTCGAGCACGGGCCCTTTATATAAATAATTATAGATCAGCAGCTCTTTAAAGAAACGGGGTTGCTCGGATTCTTCTTTCAGTTTTTCATATTGCTGCCTGAAATATTTTCCCAGATATTTTGCCCTTTCTGTATAGTCCACACCAAAAAAAAGATCGCCTGTTTTTAATCTCGGCAGATACTCAATCGTGATAAAACCATCCTTTAACAAAAAATCACCTTTGGACATGGTATAACCCGTGCCATGAATCAAAATGGGCAATATGTCCAGATCCAGTTTTTCGGCAATAAAAAAAGCACCCTTGTGAAACCTTCTGATCTGTTCATCGGCCGATCGGGTACCTTCCGGAAATACAGCAATCGAAAAGCCGGCTTTCACCTGCGATTCCATATAATCTATACTGTTTTCAACACCTCTTGCAACCGGATAGTATCCGGCCATTCTGACCAGTTGGCCAAACACAGGGGAATTCCAAACCCAGTTATTCGTTAACAGGATCACTTTTGGATGCAGCATGGTCATCACAAGAATATCCAGGAAAGACTGGTGGTTGGCAATCATGACGCAGGGCTTTGAGAAATCTTCATTTTGCGGATTGATGATTTTCTTATGCACGTTCCCCATGATATATATGACCGACCAGGTATAGTGTGACAATACCCAATGATAAACATAACGTGTACGCTTACCCGCAAACGGGTTTAATTTCAAAATGATAAATCCGAGAAGAGTAACCAGCCAGCTCCCGATGGCGAAATAACTCAGGGAAAAAACAGATTTTATCAATCCGGCAGCCGTCCAGGGGAAGAGTTTCTTTTTGATCCTGTTACGGATCAGGAAATCAAATAAAAAAGGAATCAGTACCTGTGCAATCAACACGACACATAAAATACCGGTAATAGATATGAGCGCAATCGAACGAAGCGCCGGATGTCGCGCAAATATCAAAACGCCGAGGCCCGCAAGCGTCGTGATGGCCGACAGAACAATGGAAGATTTATAACTCGACAGGTTTTTCTTCCCCGTTTTATATTCCTGCAACAGGCCATCCATGATAAAGAGACTATAGTCGTCTCCCAATCCGAAAATGAGCGCCGATAAAATGATATTTACAATATTGAATTGTAATCCTGCAATGCCCATAATCCCGAGGATCCAGACAAACGCAATCACCATGGGTATAAAGGACATCAGCGCAAGTTCTATTCTGCCATAAGTAAGCAGCAGCACAAAAAATACAAGCAATGATACCGTCCAGCCGATCTGGTTGAAATCTGCCGTTACGACGTCCAGTAGTTTTGAAGTGAGGTATTGTTTATCGATCACGGTAATATCCGGAACGGTGGAGAATGCCTGGTAAACCGTTTTTTTGTCTTCCGGTTCTACTTTCAGCAGGCTGATGAGAGAAATATTCCCGGGTTTCTCAATGATATAGTCGTTCGCAAATCCGGTTCTCAGATTATTTGTTTCCGAAGGACTGAGTGGCAAGTAAGGCCGGTTCAGCAGCAGGCTGAAAGGATCAAATGCGTTTACACTAAAGCCGGTTTCTGCTCCTGTTTTTCTTAATCTATCCAGGAGCGTGGATTTTCTTTTATCGGTCCAATATTGATTCCAGAAGTTTATCCTTTCCTTTTGCAGGGAGTCAGAAAGCAACAACTGAAAA
>DASSGT010000085.1:0-4640 GCA_035693345.1 Puia sp.
AATATTCCCAGTCGGTATGTCAGCGGATATATATGTCCGAATAAAAGCGGACTAAGGGGAGAGGGCGCTACCCATGCCTGGCTGGAAGCCTGGATTCCCCGATCTGGCTGGGCAGGTATTGATCCGACCAATAACGTATGGGTAACCAATAATCACGTGCAACTGGCTACCGGAAGGAATTTCGCGGATTGCAGTCCGGTGAAGGGCTCCTTCAGGGGACCTGCCAATCAGCATCTGACAGTCTTTGTTGCGGTAGACTATGAGGACGGTCAGATATTCAGCGAACTAAATAAAGTGGACCTGAGAAGGGAAAATATGAAGGCCGAATCCCCCCATTTTTCACCCTCGGCACAACAGTAAGATTGACTTTATTCAGTTATCTTCCTCACAAGCGTAAGGCGTAAGGCGAAAAGCTCAACGCAGTAGTATTTTAGTGTTCTAACAAGTTCCTGATAATAACTAATAACTAATAATTAATAACTATGAAGCAATGGCCGCTAGTCATTTTAGTTTTTATCTCCCATTATGCAGTGGCCCAGGAACCAATTCAATTGAACGCTTCTGATACCCCCCGCATTTTTGCGCCCGGCGTAGTTTCTGATGGATTTGCAAATCGGGACATGGCGATTTCACCTGACGGAAATGATTTATTTTATACGATTCAGTGGTATTTCGGATTGTATTCCGTGATTCTTCATGCACGGAAAATAAACAACCGTTGGACAAAACCAGATACGGCCTGGTTCTCGGGAAAATATAATGATATGGAACCCGCATTTTCTCCGGACGGCAACAAACTATTTTTTAGTTCGAACCGTCCCTTGAAATTGTCAGACACCGTCAAGGATTATGATATCTGGTATCTTCAAAAAAAAGGAAACAGGTGGGAGGACCCCGTTAATCTGGGCAGCGCAGTGAATTCTGATAAGGATGAATTTTATCCCTGTCTGACCAAATCAGGCAATTTCTATTTTACCAGGAATAATGATGACAGGGGAGATGATATTTTTATGTCTGTATTAAAAGACGGTGCATTTTCGCCGGCGCAGGCATTGCCTGATGCGGTGAATTCGAAACAGGATGATTTCAATGCCTTTATTGATCCGGACGAGAAATTTATTATTTTTTCCTCCTATAAAAGAAAAGATGATCTCGGAAGAGGCGACTTATATTTTGCCTTACGGAAAGAAGGTGTTTGGCAGCCGGCGGTTCATTTTGAAAACGGTATCAACTCTCCGTCTCTCGACTATTCACCCTTTGTTAGTCCGGATCATAAATATTTCTTCTTCACCAGTAAGAAACAACTGATAAAATTTCCTTTCTCTGAACCTAAAACAGGCGCACAAATCAGGGACGTTCTGAATTCTTATGGAAACGGATTTGAAGATATTTATATTATGAACTTCAAAGCCCTGGAAAAAATTATGCAGGGACCAAACTAGTATGAAAGTATGGAAGAATGGAAGTATGGAAGTACTAACGAACTAAAACACTTTTCTTCCATACTTCCATTCTTCCATACTTTCATACTTGCTTGCGGGCTAACTTTGTGAGAAAGTAAGTAAATGCCGGTGTTCAAATCCATCTTCCCCTACACACAGGAACTAGTGTCTGAGTATCCGCTAATGAACGATGGCCAGCTGGATCAGGCAATCACCGATGCAGCGACCGCATATCAGACCTGGAAAAAATTAAGCTTTTATGAAAGGGGCAGGGTGCTAAAAAATACCGCTTCAATCTTGCGTCGCGACCAGGAAGTGTTGGCTTCACTGATTACAAAAGAAATGGGCAAAATCACTTCTGAAGCAATGGCAGAAGTAGAGAAATGTGCCGTTACCGCTGAATATTTTGCTGACCATTCGGAAATATTATTGAAGGATGAGTTGTTGGAGGCAGGGTATACAAAAAGTTTTGTTTGTTATCAGCCGATGGGTGTGGTAATGGGTATTATGCCCTGGAATTTTCCCTTCTGGCAGGTATTCAGGTATGCGGCTCCAACTATTATGGCGGGGAATACAACATTATTAAAACACGCGCCCAATGTATGCGGTTGTGCGCTTGCATTGGAAAAAATATTTTTGGAGGCGGGAGCGCCGAAAGGAGTATTTGTTTCACTGATCATCGATACACCTGTCGTGGCTAAAATTCTCTCTTCTGATGCAGTGCAGGCAGTCACGCTTACCGGAAGTGAACGGGCGGGCAGTTCTGTGGCAGCCCTGGCAGGAACCAATATAAAAAAATCTGTCATGGAACTTGGGGGATCGGATGCCCTGATTGTTCTACCGGATGCAGATATGCAGATGGCTGCTTCCGTGGCCTTAAACTCACGCATGCAAAATGCCGGACAGTCCTGTATTGCGGCCAAACGGTTTATCATTTTAAAAGATGCAGCCAATGATTTTCTGCATCATTTTCTGATTCGTTTAAAAAGTCTACAACAGGGTAATCCATTCGATAAAGAAATCAATATGGGACCTATGGCCCGATTGGATCTCGCCAGTTCACTGGATCAGCAGTTGAAGAATTCGGTAAAGATGGGCGCCCGGCTTGAATATGGCGGAGAAATGGACGGCTGCAATTTTAAACCGGCCCTTTTACTGGACGTAAAAAAAGGCATGCCTGCATTTGACGAAGAAACATTCGGGCCGATGGCCGCAGTAATCTTTGCGGATGACGAATCTGACGCCGTTCGTCTGGCAAATGATTCAAAATATGGACTCGCTGCCAGCATCTGGACAAGGGACATTCAAAAGGGAACAGAGATAGCAAAACAATTGGAAGCAGGCGGAGTATTTATAAATGCGCTTGTAAAATCAGATCCGCGGCTTCCCTTCGGAGGAATAAAAAAATCAGGTTACGGAAGAGAGCTGGACAAACACGGGATTATGGAGTTTGTAAACATAAAAACAGTTGCCATCTCTTAATCACTTCTTCGTACCGACAGAATATTGTAAAATAGCCTTCTTTATACTAACAGGTCATAGTCTTTATTTCAGGAGAGATTTGAATCTTTTTAAATCTGCAATATCCGACACTGTAAAGACCTCATTGTTATCATACTTGGCCTTAAGAAAAAGGACTCTTTTATGATGCGGATATTTCGCCAGTATGTCAGATATCAGAAGTCCGGTTGCCTCATCTTTTTCAAACAATGGCTTGATCTTCGGAAGTTCCGATTTATACCGGGTGGGCATTCTTTTAATAATGGCTTCTATTGTCGCCAGTTTACCGGGTGCCAGTTGACTGATTTTTGAAGCTTTTCCATACAGACCCTCTAATTGCTTCTTGCTCAGGGATCCACGTTGCTGATATTGCTTATAAAGACTGATGATAAATGAGGACAGGGGATAAGCGAGGATACATTCTTCCAGCACCTCGTTGATGATATCAAGTCTGTCTTTTGGCTGATTCATTGGCAACAGAAAATAACAAATTTAATCATTGCCCCGAACTACCAACTACAAACACTATTAACCTTACGCTTTACGCCTTACGCTTTACGCCTACTAGTGTCGTTTAAAGTATTGTATTTCCCGTTCATGTTTTTCCGCCGCCTGCCGGGTTTTAAAAGTTCCGAGATTTCTGCGTTTCCTTGTTTTCGGGTCAGGTTTTCGCGAGTACAGTCTGTATTCGCCGGATTTTAATTTACGTATCATTTTTTTTAGATGATGTATTCAAATATCATTCCCCGGGCATTCAGTTTTAGTGCCGATCCGTCCTTAATTTCGCCTGTTTAACCATGTGAATTCGTTACTATGCAGAACGGAAGGTATTTGAAATACATTTTTCTGATTGGACTGATCTTTTTTCTGACGGAAGTATACGCTCAGTCACAAGTAAAACTGAAGAGAAAGGACAGGAAAAGGGACATCGAAATGGTTACAACGGATGGAACGATTATTATCAGATTGTCCGATTCCACACCCTTCCACAGAGATAATTTTTTACGCCTTGCGAAAAGTGGATATTTTGATAGTTTACTTTTTCATCGTGTGATACAATATTTTATGATACAGGGCGGGGATCCCAGGAGTAAAGATGCTTTACCGGGCCAGCCTCTGGGTGATTCCAGCGCCCCCTACACGATTCCGGCAGAATTCAGAGTAAGTTTATTTCATAAGCGGGGAGTAGTGGCCGCAGCACGCGAAAGTGACGATGTCAATCCGCTGAGAGCCAGCAGTGGAAGTCAGTTTTATATTGTGCAGGGCAAAAAGTACACGGACAGTCAGCTGGATTCCGTAGAAATCAAAAGATTAAAAACAAAAATCCCAGATAATCAGCGGGCAGTATATAAAACCGTCGGTGGAACACCCTTTCTTGACCAGCATTATACCATATTTGGAGAAGTTGTCAGCGGAATGGAAACCGTAGATAAAATTGCTGCTGAACAGACCAGCAAAGGAGACGATTTGGATCGGCCTCTGAAGGATGTGCGTATTCTGTATACGAAACTTATAAAACGTAAAAAATACGAACCAGCTCCCGTTCAATGACTTATTAAAAAGGAAAAGCACCAAGTCTTTTTCGGTTTCTGGCTTTCGCCTTGTACTTACTGACCCGATGCTCTCCTGAGTTGCTACTCTCCTGTTACAGATTTCACTTCCCAACTGAGAATCTTCTTTCTTTTTACGGATTTCTGT
>DASSGT010000086.1:0-3591 GCA_035693345.1 Puia sp.
ACTAATACTTCCATTCTTCCATACTTCCAGACTTCCATACTTGTATTTAGTTTTTGGTTGATTTATCATCAACAGGAGCTTCCGCCTTCTTTTTCTTCTTAAAAATCTCATCCAGTTTGTCGAAGTCACGACGGTATGAAATACTTGTGCCCGAACTGTTCATTGTGTGATTGCCAATATTCAGATAATTATAAGAATCACGATAAAAAAAAGTAAGTACCACGCGGCCATTTTCCGTCAGTTTGTATTCCGCTGTCAGATTCGGAAGAAATTGAACAGCTGCATAGGAAGCCTGCTGAGCGGTGAGACCAAAGTCAAAAGCACTTCCGACAGTAAAAGTCAGTCGCTCATTCATAAAACTCTTTATGACTGACAGATTCAGATTCGTGCGGTCATACGAATATGTAGACTGTGATGCTGTTCCAGTCCCCTGATCAGCTGCCAGCGAGTATCCGTTATAAACGGCCGTATTGAAATTTACCCGGAGACTTTTATCTTTAAATACCTGTTGGAATTTAGTTGAAAAATAACTCGACATGGCTCCTGAAATATAACTGGAGATGCTGGACACAAATATTCCGCCAACTGCCTGATTAGCTGTAAAAGCGGTGGTGCTGTTACTCACAGGGCCAAAACTATTAAATACCAAAAGGAATGCAACCTGCTTGTTTAATTCACCAGGATCCGAATTGATTTGATCAAGATATCCCTGGGCGGTAACGTCATTTCTTAATTCACTTTTGGGAGGTAATTGCAATTCAAAACTGATCGTTGGGTGCATGAGTTTATCCCTGAGTGTTGCAACCACCCATACCGGGCCAAGATAATTTTTTGTTCCCGAGGATCCCTGTGATACGTTTGTAGTTTGTCCAACTTTGTCATACCCCAAAGTACTGAATTGAATATTTTCTGCTTCGTATATTGCCTGAATATTAATATCAGCATCATAAGGATCACCCGTCCACCGGATAAAGTTTTCTGTTACCTGGGAGAAAACAAAGGGTTTCTTTATGAATGACTGGAAAGAAAAATTATAATTCCCCCGATCTATCACGTAGAGTCCGCGTATGCTCATGTCTTCGTTGGTACCCACACGCATTTGCAGGTTGCCATGCCCTGTTGCCCGAATAATATCTTTTGTAAGCGGATCGATGATCAATGAAACATTCGCATAATTATTAGCCGTGATATCCAGCGATACAGTGAAGTTATTTTCAGAAGATACCAGTTTCTGTTTTGTCATTTCCTTTCCATATACCTTCCAGACGATGAAGTCGGCTTCGGCACTTTCTCGGCTCGTATTCGTGGGGATATAGATGTAAGAGCTGTCGGTGGGTTCACCCTTGATATCCATCTGCAGGTCTTCCTGGGGTCCGTATAATTTTACGTTTGCCCGGCCTATCATGGTGCCATAAAACTGATTGTTATCCGTGATACGTGTATTGAGCAGCAATAGCTTGTTAGTATTTATGGCAAAATCATAACTCATATTCCTGAATGAATGATGATATAATTTTCCCTTCGAAACTTCCGCTGTATTACCCAGTGAGTCCCTGATCTGAAAGGATCCGAAGTCAATGCCATCAGCGCGCATATGCACCATAGCAGACGGAATACGGTAAGTGCAGCGGGTATAATTTACATGGAGCCTGGCATCGGTTAAATGAATGTCACCGATATAATCCAGTTTATCACCCCTTCCAACAATCTGGAAGTTTCCCGTTGCATAACCGGTTACATTGCTGAATACGGCTCCAATATATTTTTCGAGCAGATCAATTTTTGTATTCACCATATTCGGAATCATAATATTGATCGGTTGTGTCGCACTGTCGCTCGTATTAAATATTCCTTTGAGGTCGAAATGATAATCCTGATTGTCGGAATTGACTGTTCCGTTTACGATGCCGGTGGATTTATTATAGTCGGCGGTGAGATTGATCTTACCGACGGAATCATTTGAGAAACGAAAATATTCGGCCTGACCGCTAAAGCGTGCATAGGTGTGATTAAATGGATCTGTAACGTCCATTTGTCCTGTCAATACACCTTCCACTCTTTCATCCTTTATAAAAAATGGGGCGAAATCGCCGATATTAATCTTCTTAAGATCAAGATGTATATCGTTCCAGTTTCCTTCGCCGGAAGGGGATGTACTCACGAGAAATTGCTGGTCACCACTGTATATCCTGACTGATTCGGCGCCTACTGTATTTTTACTGAATAACAGCTCGCCGTTTTTATCAATAGTCCAGGTCTTGCTGTTGATATCAAAAGATGATGGATTGAATTTTATTTTAACTCCGTCGGTAAGGGTCGTTACCTCTGCCGAAATATTGGCGGCATTGAGTGTTTGATTCGCACTTGTACTGATTTTTACTTCAGAAATATCATTAAATGAACGAAGCTGAATATGTGTTAATGGGAAATGCAGACTGTCATTCACATAAACTTCGCCGATTTTATTGTCAATCGAAAGACTGTCATAATTACCGTTTCCTTTTAATTCTACTTTATAGAATGAAATGTTTTTGTAATTAAACTGCGGAACGTCGGCATTTATGTTTAACAGGTTTTCGTCACTGTTAATACGGCCGTTTATATTGGTATTATTAAACCCACGGAAATCTTTCGTGAACAGGTCAAGGTATGGATCGATCTGTCTTGTCGTAATCACGAAACTGAATTTTTCCCTGCTGAGTTTAATCGTATTCGGCTTAATATAACTCGGATAATAACGATGCAGGAATTCCTGAAAAGCTGCCGGTAGCTTTTTTATGGAAAATTCCCCGACAATCGCCGCTTCAAATTCATTACTCATCACGGTGATCGTCTTACTGCTGTCAATGATATTGGACTCCACTACCAACGAGTCAAAAGACATGCGCTGTCCCTTTTTGATAATGGAGGCATCAAATATTCTGGCCTTACCTAAAAAGTGGTCGATATCGTTTCCGGAAAAATTAAACCTCAGTTTGCCATTAAAGTCAATACTGTCTCTGGTAAAATGAAGCGCGTGGAGATTTGCTTTATCAACAACAGCATTGAAGTCAAATTTAGGAACGTCCTGACTATAATCAATCAAACCGATCAACGTGGCGTGTAAATTGGAGTCGTTTGAAATAATTTTCCCGTCGAATCTTTTTTTGCGGACCTGCCCGTTTACGAAGATATCTTCATAGGTATATCCCTGATAACTAAATTCCCGCACATTCCCATCCAGGCTGGCATTGATGGTATTTAAAGCGAGCCCGGTACCGTGTACTTTCCCATTAAAGGAAATTTTACCCAGGCTGCTGTCTTCAAGAAATCTGCCCAACTGAAAATCATTTGTCAGCAAATTACCCGAATAGACAGCCGGACGTCCCGAAGGTATTTGCATGGTAACATTGGTTACGAGGGTGCCCAGATTCGTTTCTATGGTACCGGAGGTTACAAAATTCTGAATAGTTCCCTGGAAGTTTCCGACGAAATGGAGATTTTGAATTCTGTCAATCCTGGGATTGTTAATTTTTTTCAGCGACGGGATAAACGTGATGATGTCCTGGTAGTTTGTCCGGAAATCATTGGATCTGAAATCAATAAATGTCT
>DASSGT010000087.1:0-2402 GCA_035693345.1 Puia sp.
TACTTTTGAAATTCGGCTTCTGGATTCATAGTATTTTTCAATTTTTCTTCCTTTCGAAAAAACGGAATGTGATTTAATTTGAGTAGGAATATACCTTTCAAATCTCCGTCCAAACTTTTAAACTTCCAAAAAACTGACAGAGTTGCAGTATTCAAAGAAAAATCCCCGCTTCGGGCGGGGTTTCTTTCATTTATTCGTGATGGTGATGCTGGTGTTCTTCGTTTAGCTTGTTAAATTCTTCTGCCGAGATATTCTTGTCAACAGGTTTTACCTGTGTTTCGATCCATTGCAGCATTTTATTGGTACGCTGATTCTGATATGTTTCTTCAACAAATCGCCTGTCCTGCATCATCTTGGCTACATATTCTTCCACCCAGGCTTGTTCGCCACCCTGAGGCAGCCCGCCAAGATAGCTGAACAACTGTTTGCGGGCGGCTTCCTTAATATCTTCCGGAGTTACTTCAATATGGTTCTCGGTTACAATTTTATCTGTAATCAGATTCCATTTCAGTGCACTGGAAAATGAAGGAAATTCTTTTTCAACTTCCTCCGGCGTTTTTGGCTTTTCTCCTCCGGTAAGCAGCCAGCGTTTCAGGAATGATTCCGGAAATTCGACTTTTGTTTTATCGAGCAATTCATGATACAATGTATGTTGCAGATTATTGCTGGTTTGTAATTTCCATTGATCCGCAATATCCTGTTTTACAGATTCACGGAATGCATCTTCTGAATTGATTTCTTTATTCGGATAGACCTTTTTGAAAAATGTTTCATCCAGTGCTGCTTTTTCTAAAAGGCCCACTTTCGTGATGACCATTTTAAAATATTTCTCTGCATCTGCATGACTTTCTTTATTTAAACCAAGATCCTGCAGGATCCAGTTTCTTTCTTTCTCTTCAAAAGCAGTCAGCAGTTGAATATTTAATGTATCCCCGTCTTTTTTACCCAATAACGATGGGCGAAAAGCAGGCGCAAAATATTTTACCAGCAGAGAATTGTCTTTTGACTGACTACCTTCCAAAACCTGGCCATTGGCGTCAGTTTCCTGGAAACTCGCGTTGAGAACATTCTCATCGCCCGTAACAACTCCGGGTTCGGTCATATTTCCGTTTTTCTGGCGAAGCCTTTCGATCTCCTCGTTTAGCATTTCATCAGTAACAATAATTTGATAACGGGTAGGCGTAAGCGAGGAAAGATCCGGTAATGTAAAAGTTGGTTTCAAACCTACTTCAAATGCAAAAGAGTAATCATCGGGTTGAACAAAATTGATCTTACTGGCATCATTTTCCGGCAGCGGAAGTGGCTGGGCGAATATTTCCAGCTGTTCGGTGCTCATATAGTCTGTCAACTTCTTCTCTACCGTTTTCAGCACTTCGTCAGTAAAAACAGAGTTGCCGTACATTTTTTTTATGAGGCTTGTGGGTACCATACCCTTGCGGAACCCGGGTATATTGGCCTTCTTACCATAATCCTTCAGGGATTTTTCAAAAGACGGGAGGTAGTCGCTTTTTTCAATCTTTACGATGATCTTATCATTCAGTAAACCGATATTCTCTCTGGTAACCGTGCTCATATAATATTTTTTATTGACGTTTCTGCCCGGCGTCTACCGGACTGCCTTTTGGAAACGGGTTGCAAAACTACGAAAAAAGCGTAAAGCGTGAGGCTTAAAGCGCAAAGCGTTTCAAAATTTTGCTTACCTGACAATTTTGTCCCTTAACATTAAACTCCGAGTTAATGTATTCATTTCCGGTATTTTACAATGATCTCAAAACAAAAAGACAACCGTGCCTGTTAAGAAAACACAAATGGTGATTCCATAAAAATTATTATTATGATTCAAACAAAAGGATATGCAGCTCAGACAGTCGAATCCAATTTGGCTCCATGGAATTTTGAAAGAAGGGATGTCGGCCCGCATGATGTTCAGTTGGAAATTGTTTATTGTGGCGTCTGTCATTCTGATTTACATCAGATCCGTAACGACTGGTTTCCAGGGATTTTCCCCATGGTTCCCGGTCACGAAATAGTCGGAAAAGTGATCCAAACCGGAAACCACGTAAAAAAATTCAAGAAAGGGGATCTGGCCGGTGTGGGCTGTCTGGTTGACTCATGCAGGGAATGCAGGAACTGTAAACAGGGTCTGGAGCAATATTGCCTGAATGGATCCTCGCCGACTTACAATGGGCGTAACAAGGATGGCAGTCCGACTTACGGAGGTTATTCAAATAACATCGTTGTTCATGAAGATTTTGTGCTTCATATATCTGAAAAATTATCCCTGGCAGCGGTTGCCCCGCTCCTTTGTGCTGGCATAACAACCTATTCCCCGCTGAGATATTGGAAGGTTGGTAAAGGTCACAAACTGGCTGTTCTGGGGCTTGGTGGACTGGGGCATATGG
>DASSGT010000088.1:0-5746 GCA_035693345.1 Puia sp.
GAATTTCGTTTAAACACATTCAATTAAATTACTTCCGGAGACAGGTTTTATTTCCCAGGATACCAATTTCGCAGTCTGACGTCTATGTTCTTGTCACCGGCTTCCACCAGTTTCTTAAATTCCTTGACATCACTTAATCCGTCTTTCCCACGATAATGATAAGGATAGACAATTCTGGGTTTAAATGCCAGTACGGCATCTGCCGCTTCCTTTACATCCATTGTATAAGGCAGGTTCATACATATGAATGCAACATCAATATTCTGTAACGACCGCATTTCGGGAATTCCCTGTGTGTCTCCGGAAATATAAATCAGCTTGCCGCCGATGCCCAGTACATAACCATTGCCTCTTCCTTTGGTATGCATGGCTGTGGGACTTTCGGGAAGATTATACATCGGGATTGCGCGAATCATAATAAAAGACTGAGTTGTAGCATCCCCGTTTTTCATCACGATCAAACGGACTTTATCGGCCGCGGGCAATTTATCCGCCACCACCTGGGGTACGATCAGCTGGGTGCCCGTTTTTTGAACTGCTTCAATCGTATTGATGTCAAAGTGGTCACCATGTATATCCGTAATCAATATGATATCCGGTGGTTTCTGACCCTTATAATTGTCTGCACCGGAAGGATCAACGTAAATAGTTAATCCATGCACTGTGAGGATCAGACTTGCGTGCTGAACAGGTTGGATGGTAAGCGGTCCCAGTTTGGTATACACGACATCAGACGCACTGAGCTGCGCTTCTGAGGACGATAACGCGAAAACAAATAACAACGATATCAGGAAGGATTTCATATCTGAAGAATTAGATTGTAAATATAAATAAAAACAGTTGCCCCTTTCGGGACAACTGTTATTGAATCCTTCCGGTTAACATCAGGCTTTTGTCAGCTCCTGCAGGATTTCCATTTCGGCATCACTGCTTAATCTTAGGATTTTAATGTTTGATTTGTCTTCCAGGTGTACGATATATACCATACCATTGTTGGTCTGTACTTCTTCAATCAGCGTGATAGCCAAATCGAAATACTTTGCTTTCACAAAAGCCCGGAGATCAGCGGGTAACTGATATTCAGTATAAACCATCAGTGAAAACTGCCAGTGACCTTTCCTGTCGTAGAATACCCTGTTTCCGAAACCGTTTTGAATGAAATAGGACATAAAACCATTCTGATCGGAGAACCACTGGGCGTTCTCTACTTTTTGGAAGCGGGCCTGGAAATCCCTGACTGCTTTTGAATTGAAATCTTTTCCTTCCGGTACATCATTGTGCATTGGCACTTCTGTAGCGAGGCGGGCCACGTGGCGAATAGATGAGTGAAAGGATTTTGTTTCAAGAAATGCTACGGGACCCGAAGAATTTTGCGACTGCGCGCGGGTGCTAAGTGCTACGATGGACATCAATCCAACAGTCAGCACGGTCATTGTTTTTTTCATTTTGTAAGGTTTGTTTTTATTAGGCCGCAAAATTAGTACTGGACCGGTGTTGGCAAGTTGCCTGAGGAGTCCTATCATTTGACTGTGGGGACGCCAACACCTTATTGAGTTTATTGCAACCATCCATATCCTTTCAGAAATTCTGTGAGACGTGGATCATTCACATACATGGCAGGTATCCATTCATCTGAAATCTGTTCGCGGTTCCAAAACTGTTTTTCTGTATTGCCGGGTTTTGCAAATGAGTAACGATATAAGACAGCGCGGACAAAACGAGGTGGATTTTCAGGGAAGGGATTACCGGCGAAAAGACTGACAGCGCCCGGATCGTTATGGAGGAGCTTGGAAACCAGGTTGAGCGTCCAGGGATATTCATCAGCAGTGGACATGGATGCGAACCATATTTGCCAGTCCAGGCGCAACTGATAAGGAGCGATCTGTGGTGGCCGTTTATACAGATCCACAGGTAATCCTTTGTAAGGATAAGCTTTCCAGTTTGCTTTTTTATCCGGGACTTCGTCATTGGTTCCTTCAAAAACCACATTCAAACGCTCGCGGCCGACTGAACCGAATGCGCCATAAGTATTCACAAGGTCCAGTGGGTCGAATGAAGTATTCATGATCTGCCGGGGAGATAAAATATTGAAAACGGGTTGTATGCTAAGGATCGCGATGATAATCGTAATGACCCGGGAAGTGATCATCATGGGTCGGGATGGTACTTCTACGCGTATGGCATTTGCAGCCCGTCGAACGAGTGAATGCGGAAGAATTTTTGACCAGAATCCATCGTCAAAACAGGCGAGTGCCGGAACGATGGTTAACCAGTTGAGAAAAGATAAATTACCGCTGGCAATCAGAATGATTTGTAAAAGAATGATCACGATCCCCGATATATGACGTCCCAACCGGGGCCAGAATATAAACCAGGGAGCAATCAGTTCAGCCAGAAAATTATACCAGACACCAGCCTTCAGAATAGCTCGTGGCAGAAAGTGAAACCATCGGCTCAATGGTCCGGCCAGTGGCTGGGTTTCAAAATGATAATAGAGGGCAGTGCCGTTTCGCCAGACATCATCACCCCGTATCTTGATGAGTCCGGCACCCAGCATAATCCGGAAAATCAGCCATCTGAACAATCCGATGATAAAAAAAGGCGGACCCCGTTTTGGGAAGGGGCGCATGTCGAACAGCGGACAAAGAAAGATGGAAAGAAATCCGGTTTCCAGCAGCTGGATTTCCCATCCGTATCCGTACCAATCCTGTCCTGAGTGCACGAAGGACATATACAATGACCAGAGAACAGCCAGCAATATTGCATTGGAATAACCGGCAAGAACAACGCAGGAAAGTATAAAACCGATCCAGGCTGCAATCAAAAGATCTGAATCAGAATGACCGAACCAAAAAAACGATGGAAGACGCCGGAAACCGGCACCACGTGACCCGAGAGCATCCGCCACACGGTCCAGAAATATACCTACGGGCAGCAGACCGTTTGCCCCGATCAGCGGAATGATCTGATGGATTGCCACCAGGAAAGCGACTGCATAAATAAATCCCAATAAACGAAGAATGAGAAATCGGGTAAGCCAGTACGTTGGACGGTCACCTGGCCCGGGGGTAACCAAAGGAGATAAACTGCCCATCTTATTTTCGTTCAGGAATTCTTCACAAAGCTACCGCTTATCATAATTGGCTTTTAGTTGGAGGAATATTTATAGAACTTAATACAGATCTTTAAACTGCCCCGGACCGTTTCGATCCCGTTAAATTTTATCCATTCGGATGCACATGGAGAATAAATTATTAAATAATAATAAAATGATTTATCCATGTTCCGCAATTACCTGTTAATCGCCCTTCGCAATTTCAAACGCCAGAAACTCTTTTCGTTGCTGAATATTTTCGGCTTATCGCTGGGCCTCGCGAGTGCCATTCTTATTTTTTTGTATGTAAGCGATGAATTGCGGTATGATACCATGCAGCCATATTTTAAAGACACATACCGTATCGGGACAACATTCATAAACCCAGGGGGACAGCGTTTTGATAATACAGTCTCACCCGGTTTTTTCATGCGATACCTGAAAGATAACCGGAGCGAAATACTGTACAGTACGCGGATAGACAATATTGGTTATCCTACTTCACTCAATTATAAACCGACAGATAAGATAGTGCTTACGGAAAAGATTGTCTGGGCCGAGCCTGGTTTTAATAAGATTCTTTACTTCGATTTGTTGAGAGGAAACCGGGAGCAAATGTTTGGTAATTATAATACGATTGTGATTAGCGAAACCGGCGCGCGAAATTTATTCGGCAAAGAAGATCCGATGGGGAAAGTGATTTCCCTGAAACATGTATTTGCCACGCAGGGAAAAGAAGTGAACGTGATGGTGACCGGTATTTACAGGGATTATCCCGCCAATTCACATTTTAAGCCCGATTTTATCATTAACATGAACTCCCTTCATACAGTGTATGGCGAGCATTTTAATGAATACCTGGAGGGCGATCATTTCAGCCAGTACGAAGAATTTTTTGAAAATTATATAGTGCTGAAGCCGGGCGCCGATATCAAACCAATCCATGCTGTATTAAACACGCTGGCGGCACAAATGCTGAAATCGAGCGCCGGGAATGTGCCTGCCGGATCAAAATTTGAAGGCTTTACGATCAAACTGGCTGACATTCATTTCGATTCTAAAAGTTTATGGGAGGATAATTCCAACACGCATGGGGATAAAGTCTATCTCACCATTTTCAGTGTGATTGCCGTTATGATCATGGTCATCGCCTGTATTAATTATACCAACCTGGCCACTGCGCGTTCTGTAAAGAGAGCGAAGGAGGTGGGTCTGCGTAAATCCTTTGGAAGTATGCGTTTTGAAATTGCTACGCAGTTTTTTCTGGAATCATTCTTAATGACAATCTGCGCGCTGCTGATGTCAGCGCTGCTGGTTTTTATTTTCCTGCATCCGTTTAACCAGGTAGCACACAAATCCTTCACCATGGCATCCCTGCTGGATCCTTTTATGCTAACGGTGATCGGAATCATTGTGCTCTTTATGACTTTCATTGCAGGATTTTATCCTGCCCTGTACCTTTCGGCCTTTCAGCCGGTTAAAGTGCTGAAAGGACAGATCATCAAGGGGAAAGGTGCGGAATTTTTACGTAAGACGCTGGTCACTATTCAATACACGGTTTCACTGGGTTTGATCATTTACACGCTGATTGTTATACAACAGATGGATCAGCTGAAAACCACCAAACTCAATGAACAGGGCAGCCAGCTGATGGCGATACGGTTTGGCGGAATTGCCCAACAGGAACGATTTGAAACATTTAAGCGTTCGGTGTTGCAGGATCCACAGATTGAACATGTGACCATGGCCAATCATTTACCCAGGCTGGATTACTTTGGTTTTATTGGTCGCACGTATAAATTTCCCGCGCTGGCAGATAAGGACATGCAATGGAACCAACTGAGCGTGGAATATGATTTTCCGAAAACATTTAATCTGGAATTTATTAATGGCCGTGATTTTCAAATGGGCAATTTGAATGATAGTAATTCTCTTATACTGAATGAAGCTGCTATTCAGGCATTAAATAAACCCATCGGCGATGTGATGGGTACCATGGTAAAGGATACCCGGGATACAAACCGGCTTTACCGCGTGATCGGAGTCGTGAAAAATTTTCCGTTTCGGTCTATGCACCAACCCATTGAGCCGCTGGTGCTGAATCCTCATCTTGATCAGATTGACAAGATCACATATATTAAATTGCCATCCGGGAAATTCCAGGAAAAAATTGCAGACATCGAAAAAAAATGGAAGGCTTCATTTCCGGGCGCAGGATTCGATCACTGGTTTGTAAGCGATGAATTTAACCGGATGTATCAGGTGGAAAGTACAATATCTTCCCTGGCAAAAATATTTGCCGTGCTGGCGATCCTGATAACGATTTTAGGCGTTTTGAGTCTGGCTTCATATACTGCAGAGCAGAGAACAAAGGAAATTGGAATCAGGAAAGTGCTTGGTGCGGGAGACAGGCAGGTGGTTGCACTTTTTGCATCTGTCTTCGTCAGAATATTTATTGTAGCGAGTCTGGTCGCCATCCCGGTGTCATGGTATTTTGCGTATAAATGGTTGCAGGGATTTGTATACCGCATTACAATCAGTCCGCTGATTTTCTTATTCAGTCTGATCGGATTATTACTGGTTACGTTGCTAACGGTCAGTTATGAAATCTGGAAATCAGCCAGGGCCAACCCGGTTACAGCACTGCGCACG
>DASSGT010000089.1:0-2796 GCA_035693345.1 Puia sp.
GGTCCCAGAGGTTGCCATACAAATCCTCAAAAACAGCCACGATGCCGTATTCTTCTTCGGCCGGAGGCCTTACAAAATGAATCCCCTTCTTTAACATATTTTCATAATCACGCTTGAAGTTGTCGGTAAAGAGAAACAGAAAAACACGACCGCCGGTTTGATTTCCGACTGCACGTTTCTGTTCCGGCCTTGCTGCTTTTGCTAACAGTAATGAACAATCGCCGGATCCCGGTGGTCTGATCAGCACCCATCTCTTGGTTTCTGAAAGTATGGTGTCTTCCACAAGTGTAAACCCTAGTTTCTCTCTGTAAAATCCGATGGCTTCATCATAGTCTTTTACTACCAGAGCGATATGTGCGATAAACTGTTTCATTGTATAAATTTATCTCAATTAACCAACTATTTTTGCCGATCATGAATTTATCCGGAAGACGGTCCATGCTGAGAATTATATTCATCTTTAGTCTTACCTTCTGTTGCTTTGTCAACCATTCCTTTTGTCAGACAAGAGATTCGATCATACTCTACAATGGAGAATCCCTGATCGGAGAGGTACAGAGTTCAAGCCTGGGCTCTATTACCATCGACGATATTGATCTTAAAATGCTAAGTATCAAATTATATAAGATCAAAACGTTGATCATTCATGATCGTTTCAAGATAGAAACGATCGATAAAAAAATATACTTCGGCACATTGCGGACATCAGATAGAGACGGATGGGTTGATATTCATTTGGATGACGGACAAATTCTTCCGATCCATATTGTAAAGATTTATCTCCTTACTTCGCTGGATACTGATATTCTCAGACGATTAAACGGGAACGTATCAGCGGGACTCAGTTTTACAAAATCAAGCCAGATCGGACAGGTTAATTTTAGCGCAACTGTTCAGCTTTCAACTAAATTATTTAATTACCAGTTGTCTGTATCCGCTATCGGATCCATTGACTCAGGAAAATATTCAAGGGACAATGAGAATATTTTTTTAGTCAATTCGTATGATCTTACACCTACCTGGTTTACTTCGGGAGCAGCGCAATATCAAAGAAATCTCGAATTGTCTATTTCCAGGCGTTATTTATTTATGCTGGGCATCGGCAATAAACTCATCATAAAAAAGAATATGCGGCTATTGGCTACTACGGGAATGACTTTTTCACAGGAAAAAAGTATTGAGGGAGTATCGAGTGGTCTTTTATTTGATTTGCCCATTATGTTTCAATTCAATTATTATCAGTTTCGTCATCCGGATATTCAAATCAGCAGCACACAAATTGTATATTTCGGAATTGGGCAGAACGGTCGCGTGAGGTATGACGGATCTACCACTTTTTCATGGCAACTGATCCGGTATTTTTATCTGAATCTTAGTCCCTATACAAATTTTGACAGTCAGCCGCCAGCCGGCAGTGGCAGTAATTTCGATTATGGGATTGTATTCGGCTTATCATATAAATTCTAGCTACCATATATTTACCCGCAGACTGTCCGGCCTATACATCCTGTCACCTGGTTTAACACCAAATGCTTCATAGAACGCAGGAATATTGGCCATTGGGCCATTCACTCTTTCTTTTGCCGTTGCGTGCACATCGGTCATTAATTGGGAAGCCATAGATTCTTTTCTTTGTTCAGACAGCCAGCCATAAGCATATCCCAGAAAAAAACGCTGGGCAGGCGTAAGGCCACCCATCTTTTCATCTTTCTTGTAAGATTCGGTTTTAACGAACGCATCCCAACCGATGAGTAATCCGCCAAGGTCAGCGATATTTTCTCCCTGGGTTGCATCTCCGTTTACGTGGATTGTATCCACGGGAACAAATTCATTAAACTGCTGAATAATTTTTTTCGCATTTTCTTTAAATTGTCTTGCATCATTGGGCTGCCACCAGTCACGAAGATTTCCAATTTCATCAAATTGCCTTCCCTCGTCATCAAATCCATGGGTCATTTCATGTCCGACCGTTGAAGATGCGGTGTATCCATAAACGAAAGCATCATCCAACTCCTCATCTCTTTTTCCGGGTACCATAAAAATCGCAGCCGGCAGGACAATTTCATTATTGCTTGGATTGTAATAAGCATTATAAGTCTGAGGTGTGATATCCCATTCTGTTCTGTCAACGGGTTTATTTAATTTTTTCACCTTTTCTGCATACCACCATGCATTGGCTCTTTGCACATTCAGTACAAAGGGTCCGCGGTCAATAACCATGGAACCAAAGTCCCGCCATTTGTCGGGATAACCCACTTTTTTTGAGATCATGGAAAGCTTTAATAATGCTTTTTGTTTTGTACTATCGCTCATCCATTTGAGATGAATGATCCTTTCCTTATATGCCTCTCTCATCGACTCTACTAAATCGTTGTAACGCTTCTTTGATTTTTCCGGGAAATATTCGTTCACAAATAAATGCCCGAGCGCTTCTCCGATCGCATTTTCTTCAGCATCCAGTACCCGCTTCCAGCGTGGTTTGGGAACTTCAACGCCTGTAAGGGTCCGGGTGTAATTGAACCGGTCATTAAAAACCGCCTGATACATATAAGGGGCTGCACTGTTTAATAAATGAAAAGCCAGATAATTTTTCCAGACATTCAGCGGAGTCTTTTTAAATTCCTCGTTCACAGCATTGATAAATTCAGGCTGCCCGATAATAATGGAATCAATGGGCGGCAGGTCCGAACCGGCGAGGAAATCTTTCCAGTTTACATTTTTGTACAGTTTTTGAATCCGCGAAAAATTCATCTTATGATAATTCGCATTCGGATCACGTAAGGCAGCCAGTTTTCG
>DASSGT010000090.1:0-2051 GCA_035693345.1 Puia sp.
TGAGCCTGAGTAATGAAAACAGGTATAAAACAGAAAATCAACCAGAGCTTTTTCATACCATACATTGGGTTCACAATGTACTAAGAAGCGACTTGATTGCTGAAAATCGGGTGGCGGGAATTTTATTTCATATTCTTACACTTCGTGTAATGATTGTTCGCAGCCTGATAGGGAGTTACATCACGATTACATGAATATATCAGGGCTAAAAGCATTGCCAGGGCAAGGATCTTTTTCATAAGTACTAGATTGAGGTTACTAATAAACGTTTTCGGGTGGTATTAAATTGCTATTGATATTCCAATTTCCCTGCCAATTGGTGGGAGATTTTCCCATTCCGGGAATGAATTAAAGTTGGTAGTTGGTAGTTGGTAGTTGGCAGTTGGTAGTTCGGCTTTAAGATTTGGGCCTTCGGCATTACACTTAAAAAAGATCCCCTTATAGAAATAAGGGGATCATGGTTAAGTAAACCGTCCAAAGTGCATTAATTAGTTAACTGCAGCCCATACTGTTTCCACAGTTCAGGCATTTATAACAGGTTCCGGAGCGGATAGTAATATGTCCGCAGGTATTACAGGCAGGCGCATCACTTTGCATACTTTTAGCGGCCGCGTTTACCGCATTCATTCCGGAATCAGTATTCATAGTTTTTGACAACTGTTTGGGAAGCGGATTCGATAGGGAAACCGATGGTTTTGCCACTATCCTTACTTCGCTCAATTCATGCGTTTTTTTTTCCGATTCCGTAACTGGATGATCCCAGTCAGCGGTACCTGTGTTCAATACCTCCGGTTTATCCAGTACATGAACCAGGTCGGTTCTACCCAGATACTCATAAGCCATAGAACGGAAAATAAAGTCCACAATAGAAGTCGTACTCTTAATATTCGGATGGTCGACCATGCCGGATGGTTCAAAACGGGTAAACACAAATTTTTCAACAAACTCTTCCAGGGGAACACCGTATTGAAGTCCTATCGAAATTGCGATGGCAAAACAATTCAGCATACTTCGCATCGTAGCTCCTTCTTTGGCCATATCGATAAAAATTTCGCCCAGCGAGCCGTCAGTATATTCACCGGTCCGAAGGAAAATAACCTGACCGTTAATTTTTGCTTTCTGTGTGAATCCGCGCCTTTTCGCCGGTAATGTTCTGCGTTCAACAATCGTAGCCAGCTCCCTTTTTAATTTGGTATCCGGAGAAGCCTGCACTCTTTTTTGTACTTCAACCAACAATTCCTGTACGGTCAGTTTACTCATATCTACAATATGAGGCTCCATAGCAGCCAGGGGTTCATTCGGGATGGTTGCTTTAACTTCTTCCGTGTTTTCCGTTTTTTTCTTTTTATCTGACTTGTTACTGAGTGGCTGCGAAAGTTTAGAGCCATCCCGGTAAAGAGCACAGGCTTTTAAGGCCAGTTTCCAGCTGAGCAGATAAGCATCAGCGATTTCATCGATGGTTGCTTCATTCGGAAGATTGATAGTTTTTGAAATGGCTCCGCTGATAAATGGCTGTACTGCACTCATCATTCGGATATGGCCATGTGCATGGATAAAACGTTCGCCAATCTTACCACATTTGTTGGCACAATCGAAAACGGGAAGATGTTCATTTTTTAAAAGGGGCGCACCTTCCACTGTCATGGTTCCGCAGATGTAATCATTGGCTTCCGCGATCTGATCATCATTATATCCCAGTGCTTCCAGCAGATTCCATTCGAAATTATAATATTGTTCAGCCGAAAATCCCAAACGCTGTAAACATTCTTCACCCAGATTATATACATTGAATACAAACCCGATTTCAAATGCGGAAGCCACCGCATTATCAAGTTTCTTGATTTCTTCAGCAAAAAATCCTTTTTCGCTCAGGGTCTGGTGATTGATATGGGGTGCACCTGCAAAGGTTCCCGCGCCTACTGCATATTTTACGATGGAATCAATTTCCTTTTCAGCATAACCCATATTTCTCAGGGCAGCCGGTACGGATTGATTGATGATTTTAAAATAACCTCCTCCCGAGAGTTTTTTGAATTTTACCAAGGCGAAGT